>CAXTNS010000033.1:3817-21137 GCA_964245465.1 uncultured Thermoanaerobaculia bacterium | reverse complement strand
AACTTGGAAAGCGGCTGGGCGAAGGGCGACTGCTCGGGCTGCATGGCGGCGATCCCCTCGATCTGACCCACCACCTTCTCCAGCAGGAACTTCGGAGGCATGAGGCCGGCGGCCATGCCTGCCCGCATGTGCACGATGGTCTGATCGAAGGCCTTGGGGAGCTTCTTGTAGCGGGTGATCAGGTCGTCGTAGTCCTTGACGGCGGTGAAGGTGAGGAACGGGGGGAACTGGGGGACCATCAGGTGGATGCCGGAAATCTGGTTGATCGGCATCAGCCAACCCTTGAATTTAGATCCTTCGATCCCCTCTTTGAGGCCCCTCACCATAAGCTCTTTGTTGAGGGCCTCCTGCTCGGGAAAGCCGGTGGTGTCGATAGCCTCGAACCGCGCCAGAAACTCGCGTGACTTGGCGAGCTCCGTGTCGATGGCGGCCTGGGAATTGTCGGAAATCTGGTCGTTCCAGCGCTTGTCTCCGAGGATGGAGGCGAATTCCGGCGAGGTCGAGAGGCTGTACTCCCACTGCTCGGCGAGCAGCTTGTTCAAGGCCTCGCGCCGCGCCTGGAGGTCGTCCTTGGGCTTGTCGGCGGCCCAGGCGGCAGTGGAAGCCAGCAACAGCGTGATCAGCAACAACTTGGCCCGCAGATTGGCCTGCATAGAGGGGTCTCCTTTCATGGCCTCCTCTATACGGAGGAAGGAGGGGCAGGGTTACACCTGGATCACGTGGAAGAAGACGGCGAAGAAGTGCAGCACGCTGCCCACGAGGACGAAGGCATGCCACACCGCGTGGTGGTACGGCAGGCGGCGCCAGCCATAGAACAGGGTACCCACGGTGTAGGAGACACCGCCCAGGAACAGCAGCCTCACGCCTTCGTGGTCGACGGCGAGCCGGAGCGGGCCCAGCGCCACCAGCACGAGCCAGCCCATGACAAGGTAGAGGACCATGGACAGCCACCGGAACCGGCCGATGGCCGCCACCTTGAGGACGATGCCGGTCGCGGCCATGCCCCAGACGAGGCCGAAGAGCGTCCAGCCCCAGGGTCCTCGCAGGCTGATGAGGGTGAAGGGCGTGTAGGTGCCCGCGATCAACAGGTAGATCGCCGAGTGGTCGAGCACCCGCAGGATGGGCTTGGCCCGGGGGGACGGCACGCAATGGTAGAGGGTCGAGGCGAGGTAGAGCAGGATCAGAGTGGCCCCGTACACGGCGCACGCCAGCACGTGCCAGGGATCGCCCGTGCGGCGGGCCACCCCGATCAGGGCGATGAGGCCCGCGATGCTCAGCAGGATTCCCACGCCGTGGGTTACGCTGTGCGCGATCTCCTCCCTCGACGAGTAGCTGACGGTCTCCCGCGTCTCGGTCATGGCCCCTCCCCGCGGGGGATTGTACCCGGAAATGGCTTGGCTGGGGCCTCTCTCCACCCCCTGCGAGACCGGGCTGAGGCTCTCAATCAATCGCTACGAAGGATGGCAAGGGGGGCGACCGAGGTCGCACGCCTGGCCGGGAGATATCCCGCCAGAATTGCCACGGCGGCAAGAAAAACGGGAACCAGCACGAATACGGCCGGGTCCGTCGGCGCAATGCCGAACAGCATCGTGCGCAGGAGGCGTGACGCCGCCAACGCTCCCGCCAACCCGAACGCGATCCCCAGGGCCACCGGAATGAGCCCGTTCACGACGACCAGCCGGATCACGTCGGGGCGGCGGGCTCCCAGCGCCATGCGGACAGCGATCTCGTGCGTACGTTGTCGGGCCGCATAGGCGATGACGGCGTAGATCCCCACCAACGACAGCAGCAAGGCGAAGCTTGCAAAGGTGGAGAGAACGAAAGTATTGAGCCGCTGCGGCGCAATGGATCGAGCCAGGCGATCCTCCATCCTCTGGATGTTGTAGACCGGGTGCTCCGGGATGACCTCGCGCACCGCGCTCCGAATCGCGGCTCCCAGAGGCTCCGGACCCAGTCCGCTGCGGACCGCGAGGAATATCCAGTCGGGCCCCTGGGCCTGCCCGAAGGGGACGTAAATCTCCGGAGCGTCGACGGCAGCCAGGCTGTCGTGCTTCAGATTTTCCACGATTCCGACGATTTCGGCGGAGCTTCCCTGAACGATCAGAGACCTGCCGAGGGGAGCCACACCACGGAAATACCTCTGCGCAAGCGCATCGTTGATGATGGCCACCCGCGGTGCCTCCGGCCCGTCGCGCAACTCGAACGTGCGTCCTCTCAGAAGAGCGATCCCCATGATCCTGAAATAGTCGCCTGCCACCAGACGGTAGTCGGCGCTCCGCGACTCCAATGCTGACGCGGAGGGGAGACCTGCAATCTCAAACGAGCTTTGAGTCCGCGAGCCACTGAAGGGGAGATCGCTGACGCCTCCTATACCATCGATCCCCGGGAGAGCGCCAATTCGCTCGATGACTTGCTGAAAGAGCGCCGCTCTCTGCACGGGATCGGGATACACGGAGGAAGGCAGCGAGATCTGCATCGTGAGCAGGCCTTTGGGATCGAATCCGACATCCACGCGACGCAACAGGTAGAGACTTTTAAGCAGCAAGGCGGCGGTGATGAGCAAGACCACTGTGACGCCCACTTCAAAGGCCACCACCAACTTGGACAGCCTCTGGCTCGCACTCCCGCGCGGCATCTGCCATGCGCTCTGGTTCACCAGTGGATACAGTTCCCTTCGGCTGCCACGGAAAGCTGGAACGAGGCCGGACATCAGGGCGGCCAGCAGAGATGTGGCCGCGCCGAATCCCAGCACCCAGCCATCGATCTGGACACTCTCTGATCGAGGGATCCCGGGGATGCCTCCGGCAGCGACATAGTGAGTCCCCCAGGCGGCCAGCACCAGACCGGCAACCCCACCTGCCACGACCAGCAAGACACTCTCGGTGAGCAGTTGACGGATGATCTGGGCACGGCTGGCGCCCATGGCAAAGCGTACCGACACCTCCCTCTGGCGCGACACCGCGCGGGTGAGCAGCAGGTTCGCCACGTTCGCGCAGACGATCAGCAGGACCAGAGTCACAGCGCCCCACAAGATGAACAACGCCTGGCGCACGCCGCCCACCAACTGTTCGTGCAGGGGAACCAGATGGATTCCGCTGTCCCTGTTCGGACCTGGGTACTGCCTTGCAAGCCGGTTGGCGATGGCGGTCATCTGCGACTGAGCCGTGACTCCCGGCTTCAGCTTTCCGATCCCGAAGAGAAAATGGCTGCCGCGATCCAGTCCCTCCAGGTTGAAGGCGGGTGGAGTCCACAGCTCCACGGCAGGATTGGGAAACTGGAAACCAGGCGGCATGACGGCGATGACGGTATAAGGCTCCCCATTCAGCGTCAGCTTCTTGCCCACCAGATCGGGGTCGGCTCCGAAGCGGCTCTGCCACGTACGATGGCTCAATGCCACCACGCGGCTGCCGGGTTGATCGTCCTCAACGCCGAAAGGCCGGCCGATCATCGGCTTGACACTGAGGACGGAAAAGAGCTCGCCCGAGATTTTTACGCCGATCAGGCGGGTGGGCTCGTTCTTGTTCAGCAGCGTGAAGCTTGAGAAAGCATAAACGGCCATTCGCTCGAAGCTCTGGTTCTGAGCGGTCCAGTCGAGGAAGTTGAACGGTGAGATCGTGCTCTGAAAGTTGCTCTCAGCGCGGTTCACTTCCCAGATCTGGACCAGCCGGTCCGGATCAGAATATGGCAACGGGCGCAGCAGAACTCCATAGACCACACTGAAAAGGGTGGTGTTCGCACCGATGCCGAGCGCCAACACCAAGACGATTACCCCCGTAGGCCCGGCGCTCTTCACGAGCATGCGCAGACCGAATCGAAGATCTCTCAGGAGGGTCTCCATGGCTCAACTACAGCTATAGCACAAAGCCGCAGCTTGTTCCATCTGTAGCTGGAACGACCTCCTGCCTGGAGCCTTGGACCGTGCTGCCGCGGGGAAGATAACTCACAGAACGGCGTTTTCCCTGGCTTTCAACGACGAAACGGACCGGGACGTCGGAGCGGTTCCACTGGACGCTCCACTGCAGCAGAGAATCGCCATCCCGCAAGCCGGCTGACCAGGCGGTTCCCCTTTTCCTCACCCCGAATACCCGTTTCTCTTCGATCGAGCGCTTGACCTCGAATCCGGGATCGAACGTCCAAACAGGTGTCTCGACCACGCGCAGGCAACCTGCGAACATCTCACTGTCGAGCCGGACCCCTTTGCGCAGCCGGAGAACGTCCTCTACCCTCGACAAAAAAGATGCGGACGTCAGCTCGCTCAGCAAACCCTGGAAGTCCGTCCAAGACACATGTCCGGCTCCCTTCTCGTTGTGCGACCGCCGCAGGAGCGCGCTCACCAGGCTGAGGATGTCGGCTTTCCCTCCGGAGACCCGCCGGATCTCCGAATCCACCACCAGGACCAGCAGGTCACCGAGGACGTAGGGCTCCACCTGGCCCGTGCCCGTCTCGGGTCCGGCAAGGCCGGAAGCCGAGGCGTAAGCCGACAGCTTCCCCGAAACCACGCCGGTCCAGTCTTTCGGCGTGATGATCCCCGCCCGGTACAGGGCTCGCCGGGCTATGAACTCGGCCAGAGCCTCGGTAAAGAAATTCGCCGGGACCGGCGCGTCGTCGAGCTTGATCCTGCCGGCATCGGAAGTGTGTACGAGCTCATGAGCGGCGGTGATGGCTGCCCTCACCGACTCTTCTCCCCCGACCGTGAGCGCCTTCGGGTCGGCCAGGAAGAGGATGCTCTCGACCAATGTCATGGCGGAGACCGGCCCGGCCTCAGAAGGGAAGATGAAATAAGTCGTCCCAGGATTGATCTCTTGCCCGAGGTACTGGAACACGGCTCCGCGCACGGCGAGCAGGCTGGAGAGGAACACCTCCCGCTCCCCCGTCGCTGGCTCCGAGCCCAGCCAGGCCACACGCAGGGGAGGCTGGCCCGGCTTCGACGCCTCGTGAAGATAGACGGGCCCCCAGAAAAACACACTCTGCAGGAAAGCGTTCACAGGCAGGCGGACCGACGTCACCGGATCAGCCACCGCAAAAGAAGTCGCAGCCGTCCAGCCCACTGGGAGCGGACCGTCCCAGGCATAGCGGATCTCGACGGCGGGTTGGCTGACCAGGTGCTCGGGCACCAGAAGAGCGGTGTCGCCCAGAAACAGGACGTGCTGCGCGTTGACCACCGGAGCCGGCGGTGCAGAAGCGACCCTGACGTTTGTCTTCCCCTGCGGTGCGAGATCGTACTGTACGATGAGCGGCTCTTTGGGGGGGTGATCGCACGTCCAGATGTTGGGTTCCGGGTGTTCGAGAGGCAAGAGCTTGCCGCTGAGCCCGGAGCGTACCGTGACTCCGGTCACCGCCCGACCGCAGTCTGGGAGGTCTGGCCACTTGCTCAGGCACCAGCCCAGAACCGTAAAGCCCTGCGGACCGCCCTGGAAACGAGCTTCGATGGAGAGACGAGGCTCCGGCTGCCGCTCGAAATGAAAGGTATAGGAAAGCTCGGGTGAAGCGGGAGCCTGAGCCGCCAACGACAAAGGGAGAACGGCTGGAACGACCCAGACGGCCGCCGCAACGAGAAACGCGATCTTCCGGCAGGGGGGCAGTCCGGCCCGCAACCGGAGAACGCCGCCCCCTTCAAGCCGCATGACTGCGGGACCAACGGGCAACCTGGCTCACATAGGTCTTCCGGGAAACCGTACCCGGCTCGAGGGGCACCGAAACGCCCCAGTTGTTAAAGGAATCCAGGATGACGTAGGCCGGTCCCGTGAAACGGGGCGTCAACGAGGGAAGCTGGATTCCTTGGGCCTTGTCACGCACTGGGGAAACCAGGACAGCCGAAGCTGACTGGCAGTGGCACGGGATCACTCGGCTGACGGCTCGCGCCCCGCTCTGAGCCGAGAAACCCAGATACAGACCATCCCGGTTAACGGCCTGGGCCAGCTCGGGATCGGCCTGGGCGTCGGGGCGTGAGCGCCAAGCGGACGGGAAGCGCAGCACCGAGCCCCATGCCTTCGGACTGCCGGTGGCCGACAAAGTGGTCTCCAACAGGCGCCCATCGTCCAGACCGGTCACGGCGAGCACGGGGAGTCCGGACGCGGTACGGAGATATGCCGGGTGCGACAGGTAGCGGGAAGCTACGTGCTCAAGCGCGGTGGCAAGCCGGGCTTGTGGCGAGTGCTGCCAGGGCCGGCCGGCATCGTCCTGCAGGTCGATATAGAGACCGACGGTGTAGCCAGCGTGCCCCGCGGCTTCGAAGAGCGCATCCACCCCTTCGTTCTGAGCGGGCCTGCTGGGGCAATACGAGGCCAGGAAGAAGTCCACGCCCATGGTCTTCGCCCAGATGATCTGGGTCGCGACGGAGCCCACCGCGTAACTGGCGTACGAGCCGAGCAACGGCATCCCTTCCGGCTGTCGCCGTCCCAGGAGATTCCAGTCCTCCAGACGATGATAGGGATTGAACAGTGCGCCGAGATGCGGGCGCACGGGCGCGGCTGCCGGTCTCGTATCCGCTGTGTCGAGCCCTTCGGCAAACAGCGCCTCCAGAGGCGTTAGCGCGGCCAAGGGGAGCACACTGAGACTCCGCAGGAAGCTCCTCCTGCTGAAGTGCTCCTTGAAAGGGTGCGGGCGGTCATTCCCTTGGGGATCGTACCTATCGGTCATGAGCTGCCTCCTCAGGGTATGCGACACGCTCGACGCCGGCCGGAGGTGTCGCGGTCCGGCTCAATTGCGGGTAGCGTGCGCTCCACGTGTGCCAGTGTTTCCTCTGGGCCTCTGGAACGGCGGTAGAAGTGGCACCGAGCTCCTCTCCATGCCGCTGCACGATTTCAGCCATGGCATCGATGAACTCCCGGCCTCTCGGCTCCAAGTCCTCCGGGCGCACCTGGGCAAGCGCCGAGCGGACCTGATGGTAGATGTTGTACCGGCGGGCATGGAAGTGCTCGTGGTGCTCGCGCAAGGCGGGCACTCGTCCCGCTGCCGCGTAAAATTCCAGAAGGCCGGTGAATACGTAGATCCCGTGATAGAGCCCGAGCAACGGCCGGGCATCCACGCGCCATGGCGAGTACAGGACCTCTTCCGAAGCGTTGCGGAGATGCTTCTCCACCATCATCGCCATCCACAGCTCATTGTGGCGGTACTCGTGAACGATCGCTTCCGCGAGCGCCAGGAAGCTGTAGCTCTCGGACAGGAAGATGGCGCCATGTAAAGACCCGACGCTGAACGAGTTGTGCACCTGACGCTTGTCCTGCGTCTTGACCGGGAAATACCACTGGATGATGGCCTCCATCTGCTTCGCGAGCTCCCGGTCCGCGACCCGGATCAGGTCGATGGCTTCCTTGAGCAGGTCGGCAAGCTCGCTGCTCGCCTCCGCGGACAGGTCGGCGATGCTCTGGTTCGCCAGGGCATCATCCAGAAGCGAGTCGATGCCGAACAGAAGCCGCGCGGTCGGAGTCAGGGAAGCCCCGGGCAGAAGGTGCTCTCCAGGGGACTCGAGGTCGATCGTGAGGCCCAGGCCTTCCCCCGCAACACCGATATGACGAGCCGAAAGCCGGGTCAGCCTGCAATCCTGGCCGCTGGTGCGGACGCGCACACCCAGGCAGGGCATTACGATATCCGCCGGTGCGCCCACCAGCACCACGGCATCCGAGTCCTGGAGCAGAGGGAAAAAGCTATCGAACAACTGCGTCAGGAACAGCCGGAGGCGCTCGCCCGAGAGCGGCTCATTGCGGGTCCCACCCTCGTACAGAGCATCGATGTAATACCAGAAGAAGCTGCTGCCGAGCGCTACGATGTCTGCACCGTTGCGCGTCGCTACGGTCTGGAGAGCCGAGGAACCGGACGCGATTCGTCCGATCGCCTCGGTGTTCTCATCGAGAGAGCTTTTCAGGAGAAAGAACTTCAGCGCGCGATCCAAGTGATAGCGCTGCAGCCCTCCTGAATTCAGGAAGATCGTTCCAGGCAGCATCATGCAACCCTCCCACTGGCCTCGACCGGGCTTGACGCTTCTTCGACTGCCGCCTTCAGGGTGCCGTGAATATGCCGGATCAGGTTCTCCAGATCGCGGCAATACACACTCGGGTTGTCGAAGCCGCGGGTTTCCGAATAGCGATGCGGAATGTAACCTCCCCGCAGATCCGTACCACCGGACATTGCCGGCAAGTCTCGCAGAGCTGGTCCATGCCGCTCTGCCGCAACTTGACCATTGCGTGCCGGGCCGCAGTGTCGAAGTCGTCCGTGAAGACGTTGTGTCCCAGGACGGTCGCGCCGTCGTACGTACCTTTCAGGGAGTCCAGCCCTTCAATGTCGCCGTTGGTCTCTACCACGACCAAGTCGATCATCCCCAAGCCCAGAGACTCCACCATGCTGTTCTGGCCACAGCACAAACGCATGATCGAGTCGAAGATGCGGACGCCCGCTCTGGCTCCCTGGCGCCACCAGTGATCGAATGCCTGGATGAGCCAGTCGCCATAAAGCGCCGCGTCCTTATCCTTCTCCTTGCCGGCTGGCCGCCGGTCATGGTTCCCCAACGGGAACAGGAAGTCGATCATTTTGGGCGAAAATGAAAGCAGGTAATCGATCACCGCGACGGGGTCCGAGTAAGGATCCAGGACGCAGAGGATGCCATCGTACAGGCTCTTATACCGCGGCGTCATGAGCAGGCGCAGGCCTCTCTCGGCAGCGGCGCTGGTCGGCCTGCCTTTGTGGTCGAGACGCATCCGGTCGTTGACTTCCGGAGGTCCGTCCAGGCTGGTTCCCACATGGACGTCGTACTTGAGAAGTACGTCGCCGATCTCCTCATTGAAAAGAATGAGGTTGGACTGCATGCTGAACTTCACCCGGAAACCCCGGCTACCGATTTCCTCGTCGATGATCTCCAGGTAACGTGCCAGCCGCTCCGCACCCGCCAGCATGGGCTCGCCGCCGTGGAATGTGACCAGCAAGTCTTTCTTGCCGTTGGCCTCGAGATGCTCCCGGATGCGCCGCGCCGTCCATCGGGCGGTCTCTTCCGACATGAAGTGGGGTTGCAGCTTCCAGCGCTGGTCGGCGAGATTGTAGACGTAGCAATAGGTGCAGTTGATGTTGCAGCGGCTTGCAACCTTCCACAAGTAGGAATAGAACGGCACCAGGCTTGCGCCCGATTCATTCACCGTCACAATGACCTCTCCGCCATGTATTCACATGAAGAATGACATTGGCTCCGGCCCTGACCGCTGGAACGTAGTCCGTCGTCAGCCCCGCTTTCACGGCTGGTCAACGGTCCTTGGGGTCACCCTCACCCGCGGTCAGATACACCATGGCATTGGAATGGGTCCCATGGTTGGTGTGCGACATGTGCGTCCCGTTCTGGTGAGAGGCTTGCAACAACGGGACATCGCCGGCCGCCTTCAGACGATCGACTGCGGCGTTCTTCAGCTCCTTGACTTTCTCGATGCTCAGATTGTTCAAGTCGATCGCGTCGAGCTCGTTCGCCATGATAGGTCCTCCTTTGAAGCCGGAGGGATACTGAGCCGCTTCCACGAGCAGCTCGCCCTTCGGCGGTTGCCATGAGTTAGCCCACTTCACCCGATCTCAAATGCGAACTTTAACACTCGCGATAAGGCGTGTCAAGATCCCAGGCAGCGTGGCTCTCCCAGGTTTGACACGCTTCGACCCGTTGTGCCAGCATCACATTTGAGCTGCTACTTAGATCTTGGGGATACCGGGGGTTGTATGGAGACTCTGAAGATCGAGGATCCCAGGGCTACGCCGCTCGGCGGCGAGGGGAGTGGCAGGCGCGTGCGGCTCCTGTTCGGCACACCGATCCTGTCCGTGCTGTGGCCGGAGCCTGAGGCGCTGAACCACCAGCTCACCGACCTGGTCCTGGATCTCGAGCGTACACAGCCGTCTGTCCGGCAGTCCAACCGGGGCGGCTGGCAGTCGGAGAAGAACCTCCAGTCCCTACGCCATCCGGCGGTTCAGACGCTGCTTTCGTGGATCGACGTGGGCGTCTACCTGATCAGCTCCGATCTGGTCGGAGAAGATGCCGTGGACCATTTTCCTGAGAAGTGGCGGATCTCTGCCTGGGCCAACGTGAATCGCGTCGGCCATTTCAACGGCACCCACTACCACGTAGGAGGCTTCTGGTCCGGCGTCTATTACGTCACAACCGGGACGGGAACTCCGGATGACCTCGGGTCCGGAGTCATCGGGTTCCGGAGTCCCAGTCAGGCCGGCATGATTGCCAGTAACATCTACGCTCCCCCGGCGCTGCAGCAGGCGTTTCAGCAGGAAGTATGCCTTCAGCCTGAACCGGGTCTGATGCTGATCTTTCCGAGTTGGCTTGAGCATTGGGTGAATCCCTATGGCGGCACTGAACCCCGGATCTCCATCGCATTCGACGTCACCTACCAGGCGCCTCGCTGATGTTGATAGAACCGGCCGTCACCTCTCCTCCGGGCTCGCTGGTCTCGCGCATCGCCGCCATCCACGAACGTCACCTCCGGCTGCTGGCGCTCGAGCTCACCGCCGTTGTGGACGAGCTTCAGAACCTCTGCCCGCAGGCGTGCGCCGACCCTCTCTTCTCCGAGGCGTGGGACCGTTTCGCCTCCGCGCAGGGAAGCACGGTGCGCAAGGCCCTGGAAGAGCCGGCACTGGAGGCGTGGATTGGACACGCGCAGATCCTGATCGGGTCCCCGGCCCTGCGGACCTGCCCCAACCAGCACGCCGCGAGGGCTCTCGCCCGTTTCTCGGCGCTCCTGATGAACCTCGCCTCTCTCGAGGAGAACGCTACAGATGGAAGGGCGGCCGTACTGGGCAGCGGCTCGGTCCCGGTTCTTCTTGGTAGGGCCCAACTCCGCCCGTCCAGTGTCCGGCGCACCGTCGTACACTGGGCCAGGCAAGGCTGTCTGCACCTCCGGGAGGAGAACGGCGGCACCCTGGTCGAGTTGGGCCCCGAGGGCCGTCCTTCCGAGGTGCCGGGCCGTGGCTGGAAGGTGGACATCGCTCATCCCCTGGAGGGAGTCCACGTGTTTGCAGAGCCGCGTTGCGTACAACATCCCGGCGCCGTTTCCGCCCCTGGATTTCCCGAATGCTATGTCCAGGCCCATGACGCACTGCCCCTCTCCACACGGCGACTCCTGAGCCTTTCCATCCGAGCCGCCGGTCCTCATTGTGGCCTTCACCCACTGGAAGCGACGAGTTGGCTCAGCCTCAGCGCGTGGCCGTCTCCAGAAGAGTTGGCCCATGGTCTGGCGGGCAATCTCATAAGTCGTTGCGCGCGCGTATATCGATTCGATACCTCCTCTCGTCTGAGCGACGCGATGAAAGCTCAGGCGCAGGAGGACCTGGTCCAAGCCGTCGCCAGAGAGTTGCTGATGGACGAGGCTGACGTGCCGGAATCCATGCTGGGGCGTATCCTGGCGGTGTGTGAGGCTCGCAGGCCAGTGCCGGCGCCCGCTGCCGCCCCGCCGGAATCTGGCCTGATCCTCGATTTCCGGCCCGTCCTGACCCGGGCCGCCGTCCAGGTCGCCGAAACCGACCTTTGGACCGAACCGAAGACCCACCAGCGGGACAAAGCGCCTGGCTGGCGGGTTCTCGACGCTCTGTTGAGCCTCTCACGCGACGAGATCGCGCGGTTTCGCACAGCCCTTTCCGCGTGGCCGGAACCGGAGGTCCGGCATTTCGGCCTCGCCTGCATCGACTACCATGAGGGACAATTCCCTGCTGGTACAGCTCACCTCCTGGCTTGCATCGAGGCGGACCGCGCCTGTGAGGAATACTGGTTGTTGCTGGCGTTCAACTCCCGGCATCTGCGGCAGTTCGACGTCTTTGACGACATTACCTTCGGACAATCGCGCACAGACGCCCTCCTGGAACGAGTGAGGAGCTTTTTGTGACGCGGCCTCTGAAAGAACCGTTCTCGGCTCTCCAGAAACTCAAGGGCAACGACGCGCTGCTCCCTGTCTACGCGGGGGTCATCGCCGAGGCCCGCAGGAGCATGGACGACTGGATCCCCGTAACGGCCCTCAGCTCATTCAAGGAGCTGGCGCGCCAGTACGGCCTGACCGTCGCTGAAGACTGTCTCTTCGAGCCCCTTCCCACGGGCCGCAAGATGGACGCGCTGGACCGCTCCCCCACGACTCACGCTCGTGGGCTCGCCCTGAAAGACCTGGAGAGCGCATCGTCGGCCGCTGCCGTTCACGTCTTCGTCTCGCGGCGACGACACTGGGCCGAGGAGGCCCTCTGCTCGTTCTCCTATCCTGTTGCCATTCCGCAGGATCGCCTGCTGATTCGACCGCGCATTGACGCGCTCCGCGTCGGCGCCGCCTTCGGATACCCCAAGTGCTGCGTCGAATCGTTCTTGCGCTGGAACAACTGGCGGCTCTACAGCCACTTTTCCCATGCCTATCAATCGGCGGAGAGCATCGATTGGAGGGCGAACTGCCTGCCTCGGAATACGCCCTGCATGACGATCTTTCACGTGCCCTGCGAGCCGACTTGCGTCCAGACAATCGCAATGTCTCAGCGGATTCTGGACGCCGTCGCCGGATTTGACCCCGAATATGCCCGTGCGATCGAGGAAAGCCTCAGAGGCGTCTTCCTCATCGTGCATGAAGCCGCCGTCTACAAGCTCCATGATGCGGTTTTCCAAGGGCGCGAGACTGTCAGCTTCAGCCGAGCGGAGCCGGTCGTCCCAATGAAATCTATCAACCCGCCTCAGATAGGCAAAGTGACGCAAATCATGGCAGCAGCGACATGGGCCGAGGTGGCCGATGGGATCATTACGACCCGCAACGGTGAAGAGCGTTTCTACGAGGTGGACCCGACCGTGGATTGGGTTGAGGACCCGTGCCTGGTAAGGTTCGAATGAGTCATCCTCCATTCTAGAAGGCAACATCCGCCCCGGAGGGACAGCCCGGGATGGTACCATCCCGGGCCATGATCCTCCGACGGACTCTCCCCGCTTTTACCGCCGCTGCTCTACTCTTGCCCGCGATGACCTCCGCCATTCTCCCGCCACCCCCGCTCGACGAGGCCGCCGCCGGGCGGCTCGCCAACCTGGCGCTCACCTGCGTTCACAAGGAATATCCGAACAAGATCGCCCACGTGATGAACGGCGACGCGGACGTGAAGCCTCCGCGCGAGCTCACCCCCGCCTTCTACGGCTGCTACGACTGGCACTCGGCCGTCCATGGCCACTGGCTGCTGGCGCGCCTGGCCCGCCGGTTCCCTCAGGCGCCGTTCGCGGCCAAGGCCCGGGAGGCGCTCGACAAGAGCTTCACGGCCGCCAATGTCGCAACCGAGGTCCGCTACCTGGAGGGAGAGGGAAAGGCGACCTTCGAGCGGCCCTACGGTCTCGCCTGGCTGCTCCAGCTCTCGGTGGAGCTCCACGAGTGGGACGATCCCCAAGCCCAGGGCTGGGCCCGGACGCTGGATCCGCTGGTCAAGGCCGCCGTGGGGCGCCTCCGGACGTGGCTCCCCAAGCTCTCCCACCCCATCCGCACGGGCGAGCACAACCAGACGGCCTTCTCGCTCGGCCTGCTGATCGACTGGGCGCGGGAAGCCGGCGACCGCGATGCGCAGACCCTCTTCGAGACGCGCGCCCGGGAGCTTTATAGCAAGGACAAGGCCTGCCCGCTCTCTTACGAGCCCTCGGGCGAGGACTTCCTCTCCCCCTGCCTCGGGGAGGCCGACCTGATGCGCCGGCTCCAGCCGCCCAGGGACTTCGCAGCCTGGCTCTCCGCCTTCCTCCCCCAGATCGGCCAGAAAGATTGGCTGGTCCCAGGCGTCGTGACCGATCCCACGGACGGCAAGCTCGCCCACCTGGACGGCCTCAACCTCTCCCGCGCCTGGATGCTGGAGGGGATCATCGCCAGCCTGCCCTCGAGGGATCCCCGCCTGCCGGCCCTGCGTGCCGCAGCCGCCGCCCACCGGGATTCCGGCTTGGCGTCCGTGACTGGCGAGCACTACGAGGGGGGGCACTGGCTGGGCAGCTTCGCGACGTATCTGGTGACGGAACGGGGATTGCCGAAGTAGATTTTTCTCAGGAGGGGTCGTTCATGAGAGGTGAGCCCCCCAGTCTGCCGGGAAAGATCTTCGGCAGCCTTTTCCTGCTGCCCTTCTTCGTCGGCTCCGTGTGGTTCAGCGGCCTTCTGGTCTACAGCTTCGTCGGCATGGTGGCAACGTACGCTTGGCAGAAGACGGACTGCACCATCCTCAGAAGCCGGGTGGAGGAGCCACCGGAGGGTTCGGACGAACCCTACCAGTTCCAGGTCCTCTACAGTTACAACGTCGGGGGCTGGCGCTACACATCGGACACCTACCAGTTCACCCACGCGGGCTCGTCCGACATCGGAGAGATCCAACGCTTGGTGGACCGCTATCCTGCGGGTTCCCAGGCTCTATGTTACGTGAGCCCGTGGCGCCCGTCGTCGGCCATGCTGCAGCGCCCGAGCTTCTGGGTGTATCTGCTCCTTCCCGTGACAGTGGTGATCGCGGCCGTAACCGGATTCGGCCTCTACGGCTTATGGAAACCCCGAGGAGCGGAAGCGGTTGGAGCCCGGGTGAACCGTGTATTCAGCCAGATGGGGCCGCGGGGCTTCATGATCATCTTCTTCGGATTCTTTCTGCTCTTCGGGCTCGGCCTCGCGTCCTACTTCGTCCCGGCCTTTTTCAAGGCGCTCGAGGCGAAGTCCTGGCCGGCCCGGCCGTGCACCATCCTCAACAGCGCGGTGCGTGTCTATCCGGGTGACAGCGAAAGCGGCCCCACCTATAGCGTCGACGTTCTTTATACCTATATAGCCGACGGGCGGCAGTACAAATCCAACCGCTACAAGTTGCTGGGCAACTCGGCCAGTGACCGCGAGAAGACCGGGCGGGTGGTGCAGAGCCTGACACCACAGAAGCAGGTCCCTTGCTACGTCAACCCCAAGCATCCCTCCGAGTCGGTGCTGAGCCGGGATCTCGACAGCCAGTATGCCTTCGCACTGGTCTCTCTGCTGTTCACGCTGATCGGCCTCACGGGACTCGGTTCCATGGTTCGTGGCTGGCTGGTGGAGAGGAAATCCTGACCATCCTGCAAGCCGAGACGCCGGAGTACCTTCGGGAGGCCCGGGCTCTCTTCGAGGAGTATGCCGCCTCGCTGGGGTTCGACCTGGATTTCCAGGACTTCGAGGCCGAGCTCGCGGGGTTGCCCGGCGCCTATGCCCCGCCGCGGGGACGGCTGCTCCTCGCCTTCCATGGCGGCCGGCCGGCCGGGTGCGTGGCGCTGCGGGAGATCGAGGAGGGCGTCTGCGAGATGAAGCGGCTCTACGCGCGGCCGGACTTCCAGGGCCTGGGGATCGGCCGGGCTCTGGCGGAGGCGGTCATTACGGAGGCGCGGGGGATCGGCTACTCCCGCATGCGGCTGGACACCGTTCCGTCCATGGGGCGGGCGCGAAGCCTCTATCGCGCCCTGGGTTTCCGCGAGATCCCGCCTTACCGGTTCAACCCGATCCCGGGGACGGCGTTCCTGGAGCTCAGGCTGGCGGGCTGACCGGAGCCGCGCCCTCGTTCCTGCCGCGGCCCACCACGCACGACTCGATGAAGGAGCGGTCCGCCGGGCTGATGCGCAGGAACTCGACGCCCACCTGGTGCTCGGTCGGGCTCTTGCGGATCTCGTAGACGACCCGGCTGTCCGTCTTCACCACCCGGCCGCGCACCGCGATGGACAGCTCCATGAGCGAGCCGAAGCCGAGCGACTCCTCGCTCACGAACATGCATCCCCCGGGGCCGATCACCCGCGTGCGGGCAAACTCCTCGAAGGTCTTCACTCCAAGGAGACGGACCATGACCGCGTGCTCGGCCGGGACGCGAGGGAAACGGCGGATCTTGGGCTGGAGCTGCATGAAGCCTCCTTCAAATCTGAGCTGCTGACGACCTGTTTATTACTGTACGTCAATATTCAGAGAGGATCAATGCCCGCGCCCGCGGTCATCGAGTAGAATGCCGCCTCCCTATGGCCGAGACTCCGTCTACTCGCAAGAAGGTCGTCTTCTCGCTCGTCCTCCTCGCCTTCTTGTGGCTGGTGGTGGAGCTTGCCTGCCTGGGAGGCCTCTGGGCGCTCAAGCGGTACAAGAACCTGGAGTACCAGCGGCCCACCCAGGTCGAGGACCTGAATCAGAAGCACCGGGGCATCCTGGCGGCCCAGATCGCCGACACCTCGTCCTACATGATGTTCGACCCCGATCTCGGATGGACCATCCGGGCCTACGGCAACCGGCCGCAGTACAAGGCCAACAGCAAGGGGCTGCGGGCCACCCGGGAGTACGATCTGGCGCCGCCGGCGGACCGGGTGCGCGTGGCGGCGTTCGGCGACTCCTTCACCCACGCGAGCGGCGTGCCCACGGGCTCCACGTGGGAGGAGAAGCTGGAAGGGCTGGAGCCGGGGCTCGAGGTGATCAACTTCGGCATCCCGGGATCGGCCCCGGATCAGGCCCTGCTGCGCTACCGGCGCGAGGGGGTGCAGTACCGGCCGGCCGTGGTGCTCATCGGCATGATGTCCGAGAACGTCAATCGGATGGTCAACACCTTCCGGCCGTTCTACTTCGCCAGGAGCGGCCTGCCCTTCAGCAAACCGCGCTTCGCCATCCGGGGCGGCGAACTGGTGCTGCACGAAAACCCCATCCGGTCGATCGACGAGTACCGCGCCCTGCTCAAGGATCCCGAGGCGTGGCTGCCGCGCCTGGGCGAGCACGACTTCTACTACCAGCGCAACAACCGGCGGAGCCGCTTCGACTTCCTGCCCTCGGTGCGCTTCGCGCGAGTCATTGGCAACCAATATTTCAACCAGCCCATCCTGCTGCCGAACGGCCTTTACAACACTCGCTCGGAGGCGTACCAGGTGACCTTCCGGGTGCTCGACCAGTTCTACCGCGAGGCCCTGGGCAACGGATCGCTGCCGGTGATCGTCCTCTTCCCTCAGAGGAGGGACGTGCGCCTGCGCCACGACGGTGAAAAGGTCACTTACCAGCCGCTCCTCGACGAGCTCAAGCGCCGCGGCTATCGCGTGATCGATCTGGCGGACGGTTTCGAACGCTACGATCCCGAGGCCGAGATGACGAAGAAGAACTTCCTCCACTATCCCAAGGCCGGCAATCAGATGGCGGCTCAGTGGATTCGCGACGTGCTGGTCGAGCAGGGTCTGACGACGCCGGAAGGAGTCCGGAAAGCCTTGAAAAATACCCACGCGCCCGAGCTCTGAAAACGCCGCGGTTGGACCGTGTAAAAAGTTCAACCATCGAATCCACGCCGATTTTCCGCAAGGACGGCCACAGGGTCGCCCCTACAGAACACGCGTTGAATCCAATGGATTTGTCGCAGGCGA
>CAXTNS010000033.1:3057-3807 GCA_964245465.1 uncultured Thermoanaerobaculia bacterium | reverse complement strand
GTCCCGAACCCCCGTGACTGGGTGAGGCTTTTGGGAAGCCCAGGTCAGCGAACCGCGCCACGGCGGAACAGGTTGACGATGGCGAGCAGGATGACCGCCCCCAGCAGCGAGACGAGCAGAGCCGAGAGGCTGAAGTCACCCTGGGTGATGGTCCCAGCGTTGAACAGAGGAGCGAGCAGGAAGCCGGCCAGCAGAGCGCCGACGATGCCGACGACGACGTTGAGCAGGACGCCCTGCTGGGCGTTCGTGCGCATCACGATGCTAGCGATCCAGCCGATAAGGCCACCGACGATCAGGATGAGAATGAGGTTAATCATGACGATCCTCCTTGGGTTGTGACGTTTAGGTCTTTTTCTCTCCCCGGCTTGTCTAGATAGCAACTCGCGTGCCATAAAAG
This sequence comes from uncultured Thermoanaerobaculia bacterium, assembly GCA_964245465.1. GTDB lineage: Bacteria > Acidobacteriota > Thermoanaerobaculia > Multivoradales > UBA5704 > DATARR01. Next base: position 3,410 of record CAXTNS010000033.1, on the reverse strand, counting down.
CCTGGCGGCCGGCATAGAATGTCCCCGCACCCCGGAGAAAACCCGGAGGACCCTCCGCTGGAAAGCCCTTCCCATTGATCCCATCAGTAATCCCGCCCGCTCCGCTGGCACCGGCCCTGCCGCGCCCCCGCTGGCATCCAGTGGTCCGCTCGGGCCTCTACCTCCTGGCCTACTTCGTCATCGACGTGGCCGTGGGCGTGCTCTTCGGCGTGGCCGCCCACCTGATGGGGGACGCGGCTTTCCGCGAGGGAGGGATCGGGCGGTCGACGGAGCTCCAGTTGCTCGCCATCTCCTTCCAGGTGCCGCCCCTCCTGGGGGTGACCTGGCTGTTCGTCCACTACCTCGACCGGCGG
>CAXTNS010000033.1:0-3047 GCA_964245465.1 uncultured Thermoanaerobaculia bacterium | reverse complement strand
GACGCTGGCCAGTCTGGGCGCGCGGTGGCCGGAAGGCGGACGGCGGACGGCGCTGCGGCAGCTCGTCCTCCTGCCTCTGGGTGTCCTGGCTCTGATCGGAAGTTGGGTCCTCCTGGTCCTTGCGCTCCCTTCGGACCTGGCGGCGATCCGCTTCGGTGGCCTGAGCGCGGCGTTCTCCTCAAGTGGCACCGGCCCCTCCTGGTGGCCCCTGCCGCCGGGGCTCCTCCTGGGGCTCCTGCTGGTCCTCTTCTTCATCCAGGGAGGGCTGGAGGAATGGGTCGTGCGGGGCTACGTCTACCGCGCCCTCAAGGAGCGCTGGCGGCCCTTCTGGGCGGCGCTCGCCTCCTCGGTGCTGTTCTCCCTGCTTCACGCGCTCAACCCCAACACCTCCACGGTCGGCCTGTTCAACATCGTCCTCGCCGGCCTCATCCTGGCCGCCCTGGTCGAGCGCAGCGGCAGTCTCTGGGGAGCCGCCGTCGCCCACGGCTTCTGGAACTTCGCCGTCGCCTGCCTGCTCTCGCTGCCGGTGAGCGGCTTCCGCCTCTTCCACCTGCTGGACGTGTCCACTCCAGGGGACGGCAGGGTGACCGGTGGCGCCTTCGGCCCCGAGGGGAGCCTAGCGCTGACCCTGCTGGGCCTTGGGCTCGCGGCGGTGCTCTGGCGGCGCCTGCCCGCGGACCGGCCGCGAAAAGAGATCGCACCGTCTGCTCCGGAGGACGTTCCGGGGAGCGTTCCCCTCTGAGGAGGGTATGGAGCGGTCCTTGCATGTCTTCTATGAGGAAAATTGAAGCTTGTTTTGGGGAGGGATTTCGACCATGAAAGCCCAGCTCACCTGTGCTCTTCTTCTGCTGCTCGTCTGTTGCGTGCCGGCGCTCGCCGCCCCGGAGAAGATGATCGCTCCACCGTCCTTTACCGAAGCGGTGGAGGTCAACGTCGTCAACGTCGACGTCCGCGTCACGGACTCGAACGGCAGGCCCATCACGGGTCTGCGGAAGAGGGATTTCGAGCTGTTCGAAGACGGCAAGCGGGTGGACGTCTCGAACTTCGCCGCCGTGGATAGCGGAGTCTCCAGGGAGGACACGGACACGACGCCTCCCGCGGGTGCGGCAACGGCGGAGAACACCACCGCGACCACCCCTGACGACGTCTGGAACCTGATCGTCTACGTCGACAACTTCAACCTCCATCCTGGCAACCGTACGCGGGCCTTGCGGCAGCTCCGCGACTTCCTGGGCCGCGAGCTCACCCTTCAGGACCGGGTGATGGTGGTGAGCTTCGACCAGGGCTTCGCCGTGCGGCTCCCCTTCACCTCGAACCCGGCAGCCGTTGACGCGACCCTGGCGGAGATCGAGGCGCTCGCGACGGGTGGAGTCGCCATCGACCTCCAGCGCCAGCAGGCATTCCGGCAGATCATGGCCGTCCAGGAGGCGTCGGTCGCCGACTTCACGAACCCGCGGCCCTGCCCTCTCGACATCGCCAGGCCCGCCCATGAATTCGCCCAGATCCGCCGCGACGAGACGCTACGCACCTTGGGAGCTCTCACCGTGCTGGCGAATTCGCTCTCCGGCGTACCGGGGCGCAAGGCCTTGCTCTACGTCAGCGATGGCATTCCGGCCACCCCCGGCGAGGAGGTCTTCCAGTTCCTGGCGGAGCTCTGCGGCGGTGGCAGCGCGTCCGGACTCGGGCGGAGCACTCCGGGAAACACCCACGAAACGGAAATACTCAGGGATGATGAACCTGAGGAAGACAACCAACGTCCCCGCGGCCGGCCGGAACCGCGAGAGCCCTCCCTGGACCCTCTGGCCGTCTACGACGCCTCGGCGCTCGGTCCCTGGGCGTACAAGGCCGCCTCCCAGGCCCCCCTCGACGCCCAGAGCTACAGCCTGGTCAAGCAGCTCGGCGCCCTGGTGGCCCACGCCAACGCCCAGCGGGTCACTCTCTACACCCTCCAGGCCTCGGGCGCCGAGGCGCCGGCGGCTTCCGACGCCGCGGCCGGCTCCACGGAGCGGCTGTTCCAGTTCGCCTCGATCGCCACGGCCCAGCGGGCGAGCCTCCAGAATTCGCTCCACGCCCTGGCGGACGGCACGGGCGGGCGAGCCATGCTCGACGTCAACGACTTCAAGCCGGAACTCGCCCGCATGCGGGAAGACTTCGAGAGCTACTACTCGCTCGGGTTCACCCCTGCTCACAAAGTGGCTGGCGGCGAGCACAAGCTGGAGGTGCGGGTCAAGCGCAAGGGCGCCCAGCTCCGCTACCGCGAGAGCTACCGCGACAAGACTCCGATCGAGAGGACCGTGGACCGTACCCTCGCCGCTCTGCTCTATGGCATCGAGGACAACCCGCTGAAGATCGAGATCGAGCTGGGCGAGCAGGCGCCGGGTCCCTCGGGCACCGTCTCCCTGCCCGTGCGCCTGCGCATCCCGCTGTCCAAGGTGGCCGTCCTCCGGGGTGACGGCGTCTACGAAGGGAACCTGCGCGTGCTGGTGGCGACCCGCGCGCCGGACGGCCGCACCTCGGCGGTGAAGCAGGTGCCGGTACCGATCCGTATCCCGCACGACCAGGTCCTGCACGCCCTTGGCCAGTTCTACGTCTACACCCTGACCCTCAACCTCGTTCCCGGCGAGCAGAAGGTGGCCGTGGGCGTGCGGGACGACACTTCCGCCACCACGTCCTATCTGAGCCGGGCCGTGCGGGTGATGCCTTTGGACAACGCGGCTGTGGCCGTCAATCCCTGATCAGGAGGAAGCCATGAAGATCCGGTTCCTTCTTCCGCTCTTGCTGGCCGTCTCGACCCCGGCGCTCGCCACGCCATCGGCACCTCCCGCCGCTTCCCAGACCTTCGGCGAGGTGATGGAGGTCAACGTCGTCAACGTGGAGGTCTACGTCACCGACAAGGCCGGCAAGCGGGTGGCCGATCTGCGCAAGGGGGACTTCGAGCTCCTGGAAGACGGCAAGCCGGTCGAGATCTCGAACTTCGAAGCGGTGTCCGGCGGCGCGGCCCAGGCGGCTCCGTCCTCCCCATCCCCCTCAGCCGTCCAGCCCGCTCC
>CAXTNS010000032.1:20506-21548 GCA_964245465.1 uncultured Thermoanaerobaculia bacterium | reverse complement strand
TCCTGGCGCTGCTCCTTGCGACCCTCCTGACCCGCTGGCACCGGGCCTGGCCGCTCCTCTGGTCGCTCGGCGCCGTCCTGGTCCTGGTGGCCGTCGCCGAGGCGGTCAACCGCATGCTGGTGGGGCAGGACCCGGAGCGGGCCCTCCGCGCCCTCACCCGCGTCTACCGGGTGGTGCTCTGGCTGCTCTCACCGCTCATCGCGCTGCTCCTGCCGCTCGTCCCCGCCCGCGCCTTCAAGCGCCATGAGGAAGGGGAGGAGGCCGAGGCCGCCTCCGACGAGGAGATCGAGGCCTTCATCGACGTCGGCCCCCGCGAGGGCATCCTGGAACCCCAGGAAGGCGAGTGGCTCTGGGGCATCGTGGGCTTCAGCGAGACTCAGGCGCGGAGCGTCATGACGCCGCGGATCGACCTGGTCTGCGCGCCCGTCGACTGCTCTCTGGATGCCCTGGCCGAGCGCTTCGTCGAGTCCGGCCACTCGCGCATCCCCATCTACGAGGACTCGATCGACCACGTCATCGGCATCCTCCACATCCGCGACGTGCTGCGCGCCACCCGCGCCCCCGAGCCGATCCCCGTTCGCGATCTGCTCAAGCCGCCTCTCTTCATCCCCGAGACCAAGCTCCTCTCCGAGCTGCTCAAGGAGCTTCAGGCACGCTTCCAGCAAGTGGCCATCGTGGTGGACGAGTACGGCGGCACGGCCGGCCTGGTCACCGTGGAGGACCTGCTGGAAGAGATCGTCGGCGAGATCATGGACGAGCACGAGGCCCTGGCGGCCGAGCTCGAGCCCTTGGAGAACGGTGCCTACCGGCTCGACGGCCGCGCCCACATCGAGCTGCTCGACGAGCTGTTCGGCGTCGAGATCGAGGACGAGGAGCCCGAGTACGAGACCGTGGCCGGCCTGATCTTCAGCGTCCTCGGCCGCGTGCCCCAGGTGGGGGAGTCGGTGGAGAGCCACGGCCTGCGCTTCACCGTCGAGGCGGTGGCCGACCGCCGCATCCAGACCGTCCGCGTCGAGCGGATCGGGTCCCCCGAAGAAGCCGA
>CAXTNS010000032.1:16746-20496 GCA_964245465.1 uncultured Thermoanaerobaculia bacterium | reverse complement strand
GTCTGAAACTCCGAAAAAGTCCGGAACCGTCGCGTTCGTCGGCCGCCCCAACGCCGGCAAGTCGACCCTCATGAACCGGCTGCTCGAAGAGAAGCTCGCCATCGTCTCCGACAAGCCGCAGACGACCCGCCACCGCATCGTCGGCATCCTCTCCGGCGAACGGGGGCAGATGGTCTTCCACGACACCCCCGGCATCCACAAGCCCCTCCACCGCCTGAACCGTCAGATGGTGCGCTACGCCTTGGACGCCATGATCGACGCCGACGTGACCTGCCTGCTCGTCGACGTTTCCGAGAAGACCGGCGGCGGCGACGCCTACCTGCTCGACCTCGTGGGCAAGGCCGAGGGGAAGCGCGTGCTCGCCCTCAACAAGGTGGACCGGATCAAGAAGCCCGAGCTCCTCCCACGCATCGAGCATTACGCAAACACCGGCCGCTTCGAGGAGATCGTCCCCGTCAGCGCCGCCAAGGGGGACAACTGCGACCGCCTGCTCGACGTCCTCTGGAACCTGCTCCCCGAGGGCGAGCCGATGTTCGACCCCGAGTTGCTGACCACCCATCCGGAGCGCTTCCTGGTGGCCGAGCGCATCCGCGAAAAGGTCCTGGAGCTGACCACCGAGGAGCTCCCCTACACGACCGCCGTGGTCATCGAGCGCTGGGAGGAAGACGAGGAGCGGGACCTGGTCCTCATCTACGCCTCCATCCTCGTCGAGCGCCCCGGCCAGAAGAAGATCGTCGTCGGCCGCCAGGGCCAGATGATCAAGGCCATCGGCACCGCCGCCCGGCTCGATCTGGAGCAGTACCTGGAACGGCGGGTCTACCTGGACCTCAACGTCCGCCTGGAGCCCGACTGGCGCGAGAACCAGGCCGTGCTGGCGTCGCTGGATAGGGATGTGGATCTGGATCTGGGGTAGGACGGACCAAGCTGTATACTTGAGCCATGAGCCTCCGCCGAATCCATGAAGAGGATGAGATCTTCCTGACGGGCCGGAGCTACGCTCATGCAATTAAAACAGCCCTGATTCTCCTTCTCCTTGGGGGCGGTTGTCTGGGAGTTGCGAGATTCCTTGGTCTGTCGGATTCACACGAGTCCATCGCTCGCATTGCTGAGATCCTGGGTTGGGGCGCCTTGGCGTCTTCTACGGCTGTGCTCTTCGTCAAATGGCGGGATAGTAGAGAGCTGACAGGAATCCCCAGCCTCCGTAGCGAGACATTCCACGAGAGTACAAAACGGGAAGAAGCCATCGACGAGCTGTACTCCGAATTACGCCCTCTGTTGAGCCGCGCCGCCACAGATCCGAGTCTGCGGGAAGAGGCTCAAAGGAAGCTCTCCCTTCTCAGAAAGCTCCAAGACGAGGAGGCAGACGAGATCGAGAAGCGCTTTGAGGCGGGTCTCCTCTTGAAGCCAGGCGAGGGGTATCGGGCCCTTAATCGAGCAGATGAAATCCTGGCCCGGTATGAAGATCCTTCCTCTGCGCACGCTGCCACCCAACACAAAGATTGAACGGCGGCATGCACCGCCCGAAGAGTCCGGCCGGTACGGTTATCAGGGCTATCGATCCTGCCTGCGCTGGGACTTCGGGTTCACTTGCGCCTTCTGTCTCCTCCACGAGGGCGATCTTGCCGATCTCGGCGCTGAAAGCTTGGGGCTCACGTGGATCGAGCACTTTGCTCCTGCCGTAAGCGATCCCCAGAGGATCAGCGAATACGAGAACTGCTTCTATACATGCCGCTTCTGTAATCGGAATCGCTTCCGCGCTCCCTTGGTGGATGAAAACGGCCGGTGTCTGCTCGATCCTGTCCGTCACGTCTGGGCTGAGCGATTCTCCTGCTCGGAGGACGACCGCCTGCTTCCTGATCCGGCTGATCCAGATGCGGTCTACACAGCCGAAACCTATGATCTGAATGATTCTCGCAAGGTGAGAAGAAGACGCCGTAGACGGGAACGCTTGGCAGAATGGCTGGCGATTCTCAACGAAGGCCCCCCACGTGTTCGCAGATTTGTCGCCCTTGCGGAGAGACTCGACTCCCCGGAAGATTCAGGCATGCTCCTCGAAGAGGCAAGGCTTCTGCTCGAATCCATCCGCTTGGCGTCCACCGAAATCCTGCGGTACGCGGCGGTTCCTCAGGACGCAGATGACTCATGCCTTTGTAACCGTGCGGACCAGAGATCCTTGCCGGACTGGCTGGCGTCTCAGACGTTCGAAGTCGAGGTCACCCCCCCGGCGGCAACTGCTTCTCAATGACATGCAGCCGGCTGACGTCGATCGACAGCGTCCCGTCCGGCCGGGGTGAATTGAAGAGGCTTGCGAAACGGGCGCCGCAGACGACCTCGTGGTGCTTGTAGGAAGAGCGGGCGTGGACGGTCTGCGAGAAGGTCTCGTCGACCGCGGAGAGGAGGACCAGGAACTCCGCGTCCCACGCGGCGAGGTCGTCCCCCTCGAAACCCCAGAGCGGGCTCTCCTCGTCGATCGGGTGGACGATCGTCCAGGACAGGGGGAAGAAGGCCACGCTGTCGCGCTCCAGCTTGAGCGGCAGGAACTCCCGGTTGCCGCTGCCGTCCGGCCTCAGGCGGCTGAGCAGCACCTGGGCCTTCACCTGGATCAATTCGTTGCTGCGCGCGTTGGCGATGCGCAGCTCCAGGGCGCTGATCCCCCGGTAGGGAGCGATGATGGCGTTCTCGCTGAACAGGATCTTGGCCGTCGGCTGCGAGAACCGGGCAAAGAGGATGCCGGTCGCCAGGGCGAAGCCCAGCAGGCCCACCAGCGACTCCAGGGTGACCAGCACGTTCGCCATCAGGCCGACCGGATGCATGCCGCCGTAGCCGATGGTGGCGAAGGTCTGGACGCTGAAGAAGAAGTCCTCCAGGAACTGACCCGGGAGGGCGGTCGCCGCCGAGCCCGCGATCTGGCCGGGGCCGCAGGCGAAGTACGCCAGCCCGAACAGGGTGTTGGTGACCACGAAGAAGAGGATCACCATCCCCAGGAAACGCGGCCAGGTCGTGGTGAGCAGGTAGAGATAGGGGCTTTGAGACTGAAAAAAGCTCAACCCCTCGCGCACGACGTTGAAGCTGCCGTCCCGGTTGAGCAGCCGCTTGCGGCTCTCCCGGGCCACGACGGTCCCAAAGCCGAGGTCGCGGGTGATGTCGTCAGGGTCTGGCAGGTGGGGGGGCTTGGCGATAGCCATGTAGGGCTCCACAGGTCAATTCTGTTTTGGCTCCACCGGCATCCCGGCCGCCTGCCACGCGTCCCAGCCGCCCGTCAGGGCCACCGCCTTCGTCCAACCCGTCCGCCTCAGCTCTTGCGCCACCCGGGCGCTCGTCGCCTCGTTCTTTCAGGCACAGAAGGCGACCAGCCAGGCCTCCTTGGGGAGATGCAGCCTTTCCGCCTCCTGGACGATCCTCTCGGGATCGAGCCGCACTGCGCCCTTCGCGGTCGTATCGCTGGCTTCGAGCGCCCGCTGGGTCCGGACGTCGAGGACGATCACCGGCTCGCTGCTGGCCTGGAGCCTCTGAAGCTCCGCGATGTCGATCTGCTCAGGGATGCGGGTCGGCGCCTCCTCTGCGCGTGGATTGAGGATGGGCAACGGAGCCGAATCCTTCGAAGGCCGGCCCTTGAAGCGGCCGAGCACCATCAGCGATCCGCCATGGATGAGGACCGACAGGAGGACGATCAGGCAGCAGATGGAGAACAGGCGCTCGCTGCCCGGAGTGCCGGCGAACACGGGGAGGAGCACGAGCAGGAGCGAGCTC
>CAXTNS010000032.1:14271-16736 GCA_964245465.1 uncultured Thermoanaerobaculia bacterium | reverse complement strand
GACCGAACCAGGAGATGAGGGCCATGCTCTTGCGGTCCAGCTTCGAGGGCCAGAGGGAAGCCAGAACCGCCAGGGGCCGCACCAGGAGAGCGATCAGGGCGAAGAGGAGCACGGGGCCGTCCGCTACGGTCACACCGCTCCAGATCAGCGAGCTCCCGAGCAGGACGAACGTGAAGAGCAGCGCCAGCTCGGCCGTCGTCTCGCCGTACTCCTGGAAGCAGTCGCACAGCTCGACGTCGAAGAACGAGATGGTCATGCCCGCGGCGAAGGCCGCCAGGAAGCCGCTGCCGTGGACGCTCTCGGCGGCGGCGTAGGCCGCGAAGGCGATGCCGAGCGAGTAGAGCGACTCGTAGTCCCGGCGGATGCCCAGGCGTCGGCGGATGAGGTCCAGGGCCGAAACGCCGAGGAAACCGACCGCGACCCCCGCTCCCGGCCCGAGCAGGAAAAGGTCGAGACCCATGCGAGGCCACGAGGGGGTCCCCGCATGAGGCCCACTCCCCAGGAAGACCATCGCGACCAGCACGATGGGGAGGAGGACCACGTCGTTCAGCCCGCTCTCCAGCCGCAGCGACAGGCGGGCCCGGGGCGGGATGTCGGAGCGGCGCAGCAGCCCGCGCAGGAGGACCGGATCGGTCGAGGCCAGGGCGGCGCCGAGGATGGCCGCGGCCGGCCACCCGAGCCCGAGCACCCAATGGGCCGCGAGGGTGATCAGGACCGCGGACAGGAGAGTGCCCGGGCCGACCACCAGCAGCGTCAGCCGGATGTGCCGCCGGATCTCGTTGAGGTCAAGGGAGAGCGCGTCCGTGAACAGCACGAGCGCGAGGCTGAGCGTCGAGACCGCCCTCAGCACCGGCGACGCGAGGTCGAGGTGGATGAGGGCGAGTCCATAGGGACCCAGGACCGCGCCGAGCCCCAGCAGCACGGCCACCTGGGGAAAGCCGCTCCGCTCGATCAGCCCCGAGAGGAGGGCCGAGATGATGATGACGGCCCCCACGAGGGCAAGGGTGGCGAGGAAAGGGTCCGCGGCGAGGCTCATGCGGGGGCATTCTACTGCGCCCTCTCATGGAAGAATGTGTGGAGGCCCTGCCCCCAATGAGGAGATCTCCCTACTCTCCTTGGGTGAATTTCTCATCTATTCGCCAGACGACAGGATGCTAAATTTTCACTATGACGATGTCAGGTCCACTCTACACGATGAAATCAGGCTAGGAGGTTGAGCGATGTCCGAACGGCGCTCCAGAATCCTTCTTGCGGACAACTATCCAATGATTCTCACGGGCTTGCGTAAGCTGCTCGAGCTGGAGTTCGAAGTGGTAGACACGGTGGCCGACGGCCCCGCGCTTCTCGCCGCCGCGGAGCGTCTGCGTCCCGATCTCGTCATCACCGACATCGCAATGCTCGGTTTCGACGGCATCGAGGTCACACGCCGGCTCCAGGCTTCCCTCCCTCGAACGAAGGTCCTGATCCTGAGCATTCGTGTCGAGCTCCCCTGCGTGAAGGCGGCCTTCGACGCCGGAGCCTGCGGCTATGTCCCCAAGACCTCACCCCCCGAGGAGGTCGAGTTCGCCGTGCAGGAGGTGCTCGCGGGCCGTTTATACGTCAGCCCGGTGGTGGCCCGGGCCGCCATTCACCCGCGCTACGCGTTCTCCCATAGGCTCGCCACCGGCGACCGTCACCGAGCTGTTCAGCCTCACCGGATGTGGGCGTAGCGCCTTTGGGAGGCGCCTGGGAGCAGGTGGTTTTAGACGAGCCGTGCGGAATCCGGGGGATGAGCGTCCCGGCTCGCGCCGCCGCTGCAGCCCGCTGAATCCCTCCCCGCCCTGGATTGAGCTCCGGGGCGGCGAGGGGCGGCTTACTTCCGTAGAATCAAGCATTTCCATCCCATCCGTGCAACAATTGTCCCCCTGGCGGTGACGACCGCCGACGCGCTGATCCTCGCCGTCCGATCGCTGCCCGACCGCGACCGCATCGTCACCTTCCTCACCCGCGAGCACGGCAAGAAGAGCGGCGTCGCCCGGGGTGCGCGGGTCAAGCACAGCCGATTCGGCGGCCAGCTCCAGCCGCTCGCCAAGGCGGAGATCACGTGGTTCGAGAAGGAGGGGAGGGACCTGGGGCGGATCTCCTCGGTGGAGCTGGTGCGCACGGCCCATCCCCTTCAGGTGGATCTGGAAGGGATCCTGCTGGGCAGCTACCTTGCCGACCATCTGCTGGAGTTCGCCCAGGAAGGCGAGGCGTCCGACTACTTCTACCGCCTGCTCGACTCGACCATCGAGGCCCTGCTGGCCGGGGTGGACCGCGATCTCGCGGCGCGGTATTTCGAGTCCTGGATCCTGAGGCTCGCGGGGGTCTTTCCGGCACCTCACGCCTGCCCCTCGTGCGGCTCGCCGTTTCCGCCCGAGGGGGCCATGCTGCCGCGCTCGGGCGAGAACCTGCTGTGCCTCGACTGCGGCGGCCGGAGCGGGCTC
>CAXTNS010000032.1:0-14261 GCA_964245465.1 uncultured Thermoanaerobaculia bacterium | reverse complement strand
TGCGCCCGCTGCACTGGAGGTCCTCTGCCGCATCGGCCGCGAGAGCCTCACAGTCGTGGCGTCCGGGCCGATGACCCCGGCGGCTGTGCTGCGGCAGGTCGAGGACCTCTGCGCTCAGGTGCGACGGTATTTCCTCCAGCGCGAGCTGCGCAGCTACGACGTAATCCAGCGGACGCTGGCACGAGTGTAGGCGCCCGGGATAGGATTCACCTTCCACACTTTGGCGCCCCTGAGGGGCTGAGAAACACTGGCCCAGTAAGGGGCAACGGAAAGACCATGCAGACATTCCAGGAGCTCATCCTCAAATTACAGGAGTTCTGGGCGCACGAAGGATGCGTGCTCCAGCAGCCGCTCGACCTCGAGGTCGGCGCGGGCACCATGCACCCGGACACCTTCCTGCGCGTTCTCGGGCCGGAGCCCTGGCGGGTGGCCTACGTCCAGCCGTCGCGCCGGCCGGCGGATGGCCGCTACGGCGACAACCCGATCCGGCTCGGCAAGCACCACCAGTTCCAGGTGATCCTCAAGCCCTCGCCCCTCGACGTCCAGCGGCTCTACATCCGCAGCCTGGAAGCCATCGGTCTCGACCTCACCAAGCACGACCTGCGCTTCGAGGAAGACAACTGGGAAGCGCCCACCCTCGGCGCCTGGGGCGTGGGCTGGCAGGTGATGCTAGACGGCATGGAGATCACCCAGTTCACCTACTTCCAGCAGGCGGGCGGCCTGGAGCTGAAGCCCATCAGCGCCGAGATCACCTACGGCCTGGAGCGGCTCACCATGTTCCTCTCGCTCTCCCAAAGCATCTACGAGATCGACTGGGTCGAGGGGATCGCCTACGGCCAGGTGCGCAAGCAGGAGGAGTACGAGCTGTCCCGGTACTACTTCGAGATGGCGGACGTGCCCTTCCTCCAGAGCCAGTTCGACGGCTGGGAGAGCGAGGCCAGGCGCTGCCTGGAAGCCGGCGTCGTGCTGCCGGGCTACGAGTGCGCCCTCAAGTGCTCGCACACCTTCAACGTGCTCGACGCCCGCGGCGCCGTCTCCGTGACCGAGCGGGTGGGCCTGATGAAGCGGGTCCGCGACCTCGCCGTCGCATGCGCCAAAGCGTACGTAGAGAGCCGCGAGAAGCAGGGCTTCCCGCTGCTCCAGGGAGACGCCCGCGAGCCAGTAACCGCGGCGACGGTGGAGGTGGCCGATGCGAGGTGAGTATCTGTTGGAGGGGCGGAGCGAGGAGAGCCCGGCCCGCATGCTGGAGCCTGGAGTGAAGGAGCTGGCCACCCGCGTCTTCGAGGAGCTGATGGCGCGGGGGATCGGTCCCCGCGAGGTCGAGACCGGCTTCACGCCGCGCCGTCTGGTCTTGATCCTGGTGGGTCTGCCCGAGCGCGAGCCCGACCGCGAAGAGCAGGTCATGGGGCCGCCCGTGCGCGCCGCCTACACGCCCGACGGCGCTCCGACCCCGGCCCTCCTGGGCTTCGCCAAGCGCACGGGCCTGGAGCCGGACCAACTCGCCAAGGTGCAGACGGAGAAGGGCGAGTACCTCGCCGCCACCAAGAAGATCCAGGGCCAGCCCACCCGCGACGTGCTGGCCGAGATCGTGCCGCGCGTGCTATCGGGCATCTCCTGGGCCAAGACCATGCGCTGGGGAAGCGGCGACGGCCCCTGGGTACGGCCCGTCCACGGTGTCGTCTCCCTGCTCGACGGCGAGGTCGTGCCCTTCAACTTCTTCGGCAGCGCGGCGGGAAACGAGACGGAGGGGCATCCCACTCTCTCGCCCGCGCCGTTCCGCGTGGCAAGCGTCGAGGAGTACCGGCGCCAGCTCGCCGAGCGCAACGTCGAGGTGCGGCCGACGGAGCGCCGCCGCGTGCTCCACGAGACCATGCTGGCCCGCGCCGAGGCCCTGGGCGGCAAGCTCGGCGACGACCCGGCCCTGCTCGACAAGCTGGCGGCCATCTGCGAGATCCCCGGCGTCATGGAGGGCCGCTTCGGAGACGCCTTCCTGGAGCTGCCCGCCGAGGTGCTCTCCACCAGCCTGCGGGATCACCAGAGCGCGTTAACCGTGGCGGCTCCGAATGGCAATGGTGATGGCAAGCTGCTGCCGTACTTCCTCACCGTCATGGACCGTCCGGACGATCCGGTCGGCCGCGCCCGCTCGGGCAACGAGTGGGTGGTGGCGGCCCGCCTTGCTGACGCCCGCTTCTTCCATGGGGAAGACCGCAAGGCCGGGCTCGCCCATCGTGCCGAGCAGCTCCAGCGCCTCAACTTCCAGGAGAAGCTCGGCAGCTACGCCACCAAGACGGAGCGGATCGTGGCCCTCTCGGCGGCTCTCTGCGACCAGCTCGGCTGGGGAGCGGAGAAGCCCCAGGCGGCCCAGGCCGCGCGCCTGCTCAAGGTCGACCTCGCGACCGAGATGGTCAAGGAGTTCACCTCCCTCCAGGGCATCATGGGCGGCATCTACGCCCGCGAGGAGGGGCAGCCCGAGGACATCTGGCAGGCCGTCTACGACCAGTACATGCCAGCCTCCGCGGAGGATCGCATCCCCCGCGGCAAGGTGGGGCGGATCACGGGCCTCGCCGATCGCCTGGACACCCTCGTGGGCATCTTCGGCCTCGGTCTGATTCCCACCGGCAGCAGGGACCCCTTCGGCCTGCGCCGCGCCGCCCAGGGCGTGGTGCGCATCGCCCTCGAAGGCAGCCTGCCGCTCGACCTCGAAAAGGCCGCCGCCGAGGCCGCCCGCCTCTACGGCGACAAGCTGACCCGGAGCGCCGAGCAGATCCTGGACGACCTGCGCCCGTTCCTCTACGACCGCATCCGCTACATCCTGGGTCTCGAAGGCTACGCCTACGACGAGATCGAGGCGGCGCTCGCGGTGGGCGTCTCCAGCCTCCCGGACCTCTGGGCGAGGGTGGACGCCCTCCACAAGGTGCGCGAGGAGGCGGCCTTCCTCTCCGTGGTGCTGGCGGCCAAGCGCATCGCCAACATCGTCAAGGACGCCCAGGAGCAGCCGCTCGACGAGTCCGCCCTGGTGGAGCCGGCCGAGAAGGACCTGGCCTCCGCCTTCCAGCTCCTGAGGGCCGACATCGAGGACGCCGCCGCGGCCGGAGACTACGAGCGCTGCCTCCGCCGCATCGCCGACCTCGCCCCCGTTCTCGACCGCTTCTTCGTCGAGGTCCTCGTCATGGCCGAAGACGAGACTGTCCGCCGCAACCGCATCGCCCTCCTCCAGGCGATCGGCCGCACCGTGTCCCGCACGGCGAAGCTGACCGAGGTGGTGGTGGACAAGGCCGAGGCGCGGGCCAAGGCCGGGTAGGCCCTCATCTCCCCGGCCTTTCCTCCTCCCGGGTCGCCAATCCAGGCGATCCCGGGAGGGGCGGAGCTAAAGGACGCTCGCCGGACGGAACGAGCGAGCTTTCAACCCCTACAGAAGGCTCGCCGGACGGAACGAGTGGGCTCGTGACCCCTACGGAAGGCTCGCCGGTCGGAACGAGTGGGCTTGAGACTGGAACGGGCGGCTGGCCGGGTGGAACGAGCGACCCGTTCGCCTCCAAAGTCGGCTCGCCGGGTGGAACGAGTGGGCTTTCAACCGGAACGGGGGGCTCGCCGGCCGGAACGAACGATCCGTTCGCCTCCCTAGCCCTCTCGCCGGGTGGAACGAGTAATCCGTTCGCCTCCCAAGCCCTCTCGCCGGTCGGAACAAGCCTTCCGCGGGGTTCTGCGAGAGGTTCGTTCGGGTTCCGAGCAGGGCTTTGGGGGTACGTGGGCGTCCCGCCGGGCTCCAAGGGCGCTAAGCCGACAGGTCAATCCTGCCTTGACAGGCCACTAGTGCCTTGTCAAGGCAGGATTGACCCGTTGGCGTAGCGCTTGCGGCCCGAAGGGTCGCGAGACTCCAGCCCAGGGCTAGCTTCTCATCAAGTTTATGGGCAACGCCATGTTGATTAATGAGAGGGACGTTGAGGATCTCACCGCTTAGGTTTGCGTCGTCTCGGTTGGGAGAGGTTACATGCATTTCCGTCGGCACCCATGATCGTGGAGCTCGTATTGGTAAGGGAAGGGACCGCCGCCGAGATGGGAGCCCCGCTCAAGACGTTCCAAGGCGGCTCGCTTGGCGGTCTCGTAGGCTTCGTCCTCGAACACGAGGCGAGATAGCTCTTCCCGGAGCAGTGCCGAGACCGAAAGGTTTCGGCGAGTTGCGAGTACCTTTACCTTCCGGATCAGGTCGTCCTCGAGTGTCAGCATGATGTTCCGTTGCATTGGGTTCTATTTGGCTCCAGGCGGTTCACGTCTAGCACCGATTCCACGTAAGTTTACGCTGAGTGGGACTGAGATCAAGCAGCCAGAGGGCGGCCACCCGGCCCAACGGGCCGACAGAATCCAGCCCAGGGCTGAGATCTCCTGGCCCGTTGGGCCAGACAGCCGGCCCGAGATGATTCACCCGAGGATGGTTCGCCGTCAGACGACACGGGACAGCTAGAGCCAAACCGAACGCGTAAGTTTTCTCTCCATCCGGCACAGTGGACAGGAGAACCCCATGCAAAGGGCGGCCCCCACCGGCCCAAGGGGCCGGCAGATTCCAGCCCAGGGCTGAGGCCGAAGGCCGATGCCCTGGGTAGAAAGACAACCAACCCACGCGGCCTGAAAGGCCGCCAGAGCCCGGCTTGACAGATCGGCGGGATCAGTGGTTGAGTCACCGGCCGCCATGGCTCAATCCCTTTCTAAAATCTACGTTCATCTCATCTTCTCGACGAAGCACCGTGAACGCACCCTGCCCGACGAGATCCGCCCCGACCTCCATGCCTACATGGGCGGCACGCTCAAAGGCCTCGGTTGTCTCCCTGTCGAAATCAACACCGAGCCCGACCACTTGCATGCCCTGTTTCTTCTTGCGCGGACCGCGATGCTGAGCGATGTTGTCGGCCAGCTCAAGAAAAGCTCGAACGACTGGCTTCGCGGTCGTGGACCACAGTTCACGAGCTTCTTCTGGCAAGCAGGATTCGGGGCGTTCTCGGTGAGCCAATCGCAAGTAGAAGAAGTTCGGGCCTACATCCGCAACCAACGAGAGCATCACCGGGTGAAGTCGTTCCAAGAGGAATTCCGTTCATTTCTCAAGGCTTATGAGGTTGAGTTTGACGAACGTTATGTGTGGGATTGAAGGCTCTGGCGGCCTTTCAGGCCGCGTGAATTGATGGTCTTGTTTACCCAGGGCATCGGCCTTCGGCCTCAGCCCTGGGCTGGGTTCTCGCGACCCTTCGGGCCGCAAAACGGGCCGAAGCCTTTCCCGGCTTTATGCCTGTGCCCCTCCGGGGCGGATCATTCAGGACCTCATCCCCGCTGTCCGTCCGTGCTCGTCCGTGACCGTCCGTGTTTGTCCGAGCGCTTCTCGTACCTGCCTTTCCCCGGACTCACCGGTTGAACGGCCGCTCGCTGATCCAGTGGAAGCCGCGGCTGAGGAGCGGGAACTTCGATTCGTCGACCCGGTGGAGCCGGGCCGTGATTTTCTGACTGTCGATCGTCCCCGCGAGGGTGAGGAGATCCGGCCCAGGCTGCTGGTAGGAGAGAACCGATCGCCATTTCGGGTCCTTGACCTTGGTCAGCGCGAACCGCTTCCGGTTGGAATCCAACTGGAGGAGGTAGTAGTGGGGTCTCTCCTGGCGCATGGTGTGAATGCCGAGGTAGCCGGGCTCTTCGAAGACCAGCCATCGCCACCGGGACTCGTCCGTGATCAGCGGCGACCGGACTTGGCCGTTCACGGCGTATTCCTCGACCTCCCAGATACCGTAGAACGGCGTCTTCGACGCGAGACCGCTGTATTCCACGTCGATCTTGTAGCAGTTGTAAAGCCAGTAGATGGAGAGCCCGGCGATGAACACCGTCCGCAGGACCAGCGCGGCACGGTTGAGCCAGGCCCGCTGAAACAGCGGACGGATCTTCGCGGGCTCCACCGTCCGGTTGAAGAGGAAGAAGCTGGCCAGCCGCCGCAGGTCCGGCAGGGTCAGCAGGACGGCCATGGCGAGCAGGTGGGTGGAGAACTGCTTGACCGGCACGTCGTAACAGAAGTTGAGCAGGACGACATTGGCGAGGACGCCGATCGAGAGGAGCGCTCCCAGGAGCGTGGTGCGGCGGGAGACGAGGAGGATGCCGCCCACCATCTCGGCGAGGCCGGCGAACAGGGTGTAGACCCTGGAGGACCCCATGAACGTCCATAGGAGGCCCATGGGGGAGGCTTCCCCGAAAGTCTTCAGGAGACGATCGAGCGACGGGGAGCCGAACTGCGCGTCGAAGACCTTGTGCGCGCCGTAGACGATCATGGCCGCGGCGAGCGAGAAGCGGACGTAGACTCGGAGCCCCTCATAAATCCGCGCGTCGTTCGATCGCTTCCGGTCGAGGAACGTCCAGGCGAGCCCCGCCACCAGCGCCAGGACCAGATAACAGAGGATCCTCATGAAATGGTAGGTCGTGTCGCCGCTGCCATTCTGTTGGACGACGATCTTGAGCTGGAACGCCTGCTGGCCGATCCAGGGTACGAGCGAGCTCCAGAGGCCCTCGTACACCTTGCCGACAGGTTCCAGGAGGGGAAGTCGGTTCAGGAAAAACGGCAGCGAATAAAGGAGGAGGTACACGAAGGTGAAGCGGAGGAGGAACCGTTTCACGGGTCCCCAGGCGGGAGCGGTCTCCTGGAGCGGAGCGGTATCCTCCTCCACTGCGGGTCCTGGCCACCTCTCCTGGAGAGAATTCGACATGCAAGTCCCCCTTTGGTTGAATCCAGGGGTCTATGGTATCCGGAGTCGCTGGCGGTCGAGGCGCCGGCCCTAGGGCCTTGAGGCGGCGAAGTAGAGGGCCGAGCCGATGCGCCGCAGCAGCGGCTGGGGGTGGGTGAGGTGGAGATAGCGGGCGCCCACCAGCCTGCGGAGGATGCCTCCCCATTCCCGCACCTCGAAGCC
This sequence comes from uncultured Thermoanaerobaculia bacterium, assembly GCA_964245465.1. GTDB lineage: Bacteria > Acidobacteriota > Thermoanaerobaculia > Multivoradales > UBA5704 > DATARR01. The sequence continues at coordinate 7,332 of CAXTNS010000032.1, read as the reverse complement.
GGTTTCTCTCAGCTTGCGCAGCCAGAAGTGGCGGCCCTGCTTCGTGACGTGGGTCGGGTCCCGGTCGAGGCGCCGGACGAGCCCGCCGAGGGGGCCGTCGTAGACCGGCACCACGCCGATCAGGGATCCGCCAGGAGCCAGCCGTGCGTTGAGAGCGCGCAGCGCGCCGTCGAGGTCGGGCAGATGCTCGAGCACGTCCCAGGACACGACGGCATCCGGGGCCGGCTCGCGGGCCAGGGTCTCGACCGAGCCGAGGTGCAGGCGGTCGAGACCGGTCCGCCCGCGGGCCTGCTCGAGGCCGAAGGCGTTGACGTCACAGCCGGCACAGTCGTACTCGCCGCGTACGGTCTCCAGGAACAGGCCCTGGCCGACGCCCAGCTCGAAGAGCCGCGCTCCGGGCCGGACGTGGCGCCGCAGGAGCCGCCGGTAGAAGGCGAGCTTGTGCGCGGGGTTCTGGGCCACGTAGTCGGGATAGTTTTCGGTGTAGTAGGCCTCGCCCGGCTCGCCCATCTCACCGTTGCTCATCGGCCCAGGCGCCTCCGCACCAGCAGGGCCAGCGTCTCCTTGATGGTGGCGATCACCTTCATCTTGCTGGGGCCTTTCTTGTGGTCGTAGCGCAGGACGAGGGGGACCTCACAGAAGATGGCGCCCTGTTCGCGCAGGCGGAGCAGGATGTCCACCATGCAGGCGAAGCCGCGCTCGGAGATGAACTCCTGGCCGTGCCGGTCGACGAGCTCCATGAGCATGGCGGCGCGGTAGGCCCGATACCCGCAGGTGTAGTCGCGGACGCCGGGAGTGGGAAAGACGGTGCGGAACAGCCACGAGGCCCCGTTCGAGAGCGTCTTGCGGTAGAGGTTCAGGCCGCGGACGTGACTGCCCTGGCGGTAGCGGCTGGCGATCACGACGTCGTTGCCTTCACGGATGAGGCGGGTCATGCGGAAGACGAGGCCGGCCGGGTGGGTGTTGTCGGCGTCCATGACGACTACGATGTCGTGGGGACGCGCCTGCCGCACAGCCGCGAGCAGGCCCGTGCGCACGGTTTCCGCCAGCCCCCGGTTCACGGGATGGTCGATGAGCCGGACCCGGTGGGTGCTCTCATAGTCATGAACGATCGCCGCGGTCCCGTCGGTGCTGCCGTCGTTGACGACCAGGACCATGAAATCGGAGCCGTCCGCGGTGAGCTCCCGCACCAGGGATTCCAGAAGAGGCCCGATGGAGCCTTCTTCATTGTAGGCGGGCAACACGACCCAGAGGCGAAATGACCGGGCCGGAAGCTCCTGCGCCAGTAGATTCAAGATCTTTCTCCGTCACGTATACTATCGCGGCGATTATAGGCTTATGAATGTCCTTCCGTCGCCTGAAGCCGAACGGAGCTCCGGATCGGAGCGTGTCGCGGTCCTGCTCCTGGCCGTTGTGCTGGCCATGGCTCTGGGCGTCCGGCTGTGGATGGCCTTGAAGACTCCACGGTTCTTTGACGATCACTACGTGTTCAACAACATCGCCGCTTTCCTGAAGGGCTCGTTGCGCCCCAGGCATGCGTATTACGGCAGCCTTTCCTACCTCCCCCAAGCGGTTGTCCTGGCGGTTTGTAACGCTTTGCGTTCATGGACCGGGATCAGCGTTTTCGCGGACCACGGCGGACGCTTGGAAGGGTTCACGCTCGGCGCCTTCCGCATCATGAGGATGTTCATCGTCGGCTACGGATTGCTGAGCATCCTCATGGTCTATCTCGTGGGCCGGCGCCTGTTCTCTACGAGCGTCGGCCTGGCCGCCGCGGCCGTGCTCGCGGCCTACCCGCTCCACGTGAGGAGCTCGATCCAGCTCAAGCCCGACATGCTGGCCTTGCTGTTCACCGTGGTGACTCTGTACTGGACGGCCGGAGCCGTGAAAGACCCGCGGCTTTCCCGGTTCCTGCTGGCGGGCGCGGGAGTGGGTCTCGCGGTGTCGGCCAAATACATCGGGGTGGCCTCCGCCCTGCCGCTCACCGCCTGGGCGCTGGTCTCGGGGTTCCACGACCGGCGCCGCTGGGGATGGCTCGTCCTGGCCGGTGTGACGTCGGTCGCGACGTTCTTCGCTTTGAATCCGTTTGTCGGCGTGGTCTTCCACTATGCCTTCCGGGTCACAAAGTTCTATGCGAGCCGGGCCCGGAGCGAAGAGAGCGGCCATCTGGTGGTGCTGCGCCGCGAGGTCGAGTTTCTGGCCTCGCAGCACGGCTGGATTCTCGGTGCGTTCCTGCTGCTGGGAACCGCTCTTCTGATCCACCGGCTATGGCGCGGACGCGAGAGTGGAGAGTGGCCGGCGGCGCTGCTGCCGCTCAGCCTGTTTCTCGGTTACCCCGCGCTTCACGCCGCCGGCATGACGCTTTTTCGCAGCCATAACCTGTTGCCTGCCGAGGGTGGCTCGGCGCTGGTCTGCGCCTATGGAATGGTTCGTTGCGGGGAGCAGTTGCTGCGGCTGCGTCCGTCCGCCCGCTCGCCGCTGCTGGCCTCAGCCCTTTGGGTCCTTCCCGGAGTCCTGCTGCTGGCCCGCCCGTTCGAGTATGCCTATGAGGGGCTCGTTCCCAGCACGTGGAAGGGCGCGGAGACCGCGCTTCGCCTGCGCCTCGTGCCTCTGCGCACCCGGGACGTGGCCTATGAGGGGGCAGACATCCGGCTCTGGCTGGCGGAGAACACCGCGAACACCGCCACCCGGACCGGGGCGGAGAGCCTCGCCCTGCTGCCACCAGTCCGACTGGATCTGGCGGATGCCGAGGTGTTTCCCCTCTCGCGGACCGAAGGCGCTCAGGCGCCCTTCTATCAAGGCCGGCGCCAGAGACTGGCCGCGGAATGCACCTTGGAAATCTACCCGCGCCTGTTTCGCAGCCGCGGCGCGCCTCTCCTCGTCCTGTTCCATCCCTGGACACCGGCTGGAGATCCCATCCCGGTCCGCCTCCGGCGCTCCGCGGCTTCGCCCGGAACCTTGACCGCCCGGCTTCCGGCGGAGCTTGTCGAGGGTGACGTCCTGTCGCTCGAGATCATCCGTCCCGCGACGAGCGATCCGGCTCCCGCAACGCTTCAACCCGGCGGCGTGAGCCTACCGCTGAGCCCCGCCGGACGGCGCCGCCACAGGGTCCGGTTCACCTCGCCACGTTTCCGGTTTACGGCCGGGCTCTCGCGACTCCAGGTGCCGAACGCCGGGACGGCGCCTCCGGGCAGCTTTCAGTTGAAGCTCTGGCGATGGCGCGAGGCGCCGTGTCCGTGACGCCGTTCTGAGGGGATCTCCCTCCTCTCTTCGTTCTCCTCCCGGGAACGTGGAAACGTTTCCACAAAGGAGGAGTACCGCCATGAAGCGGTTCGACGCGATCTTCATCGGCAGCGGCCACAACGCGCTGGTCGCCGCTGCCTATCTCGCCCGTTCAGGCTGGAGCGTTCTCGTTCTGGAGAAGAACGACCGGCCGGGCGGGCTGGTGCGGACGGAGGAGCTGACGCTCCCCGGGTTTCGCCACGACGTTTATTCGAGCTCTCATCCCCTGTTCGTCGCCTCGCAGGCCTATGCCGACCTCGGCGAGGAGCTGGCGAAGCGGGGACTTCGTTATCTCAATACCCATCAGCCGGCCGGCGTTTCGATGCCGAACGGCAAGACGGCTGTCTTCTTCCGCGATCCCTCGGCCAACGTGGACGAGGCGGACCGGCTGGCGTCCGGCGACGGCGCGGCCTTCCTCCGGATGATGGAGGAGTTTGGCGACCGCGCGGAGGACGTCTTTCCGCTTTTCAACCTGGACCTGACTTCCGAGACAGCGGTGCCTCTCCTGCGGCGGCTCATGGTGAACGCCGAGGGGACGGGTCCTTCGGCCTTCGCCTCGGAGTTCCTGCTGCCCGCCCGCGACGTGCTGGAGGCGCGCTTCCGCTCGCGGGTGTTCCACGCCCTGGTGGCCCCCTGGCTGCTACAGCTCGGCCGCACACCCGACGGCGCCAACAGCGGCTTCTGGGTGCCCTGGATCCTGGCGCTCCTCATGCGGGGCGGCATGGCCACCCCCGCGGGCGGCAGCGGCAAGCTGGTGGAGGCGCTGGTCCGCTTGATCGAGGACTACGGCGGCGTGGTCTGCACGGGGAGCGGAGTGGAGGAGATCGTCGTCCGGGACGGCCTTGCCGTGGGCGTGCGCACGGAGGGGGGCGAGGCGTTTGGCGCCTCCCGGGCGGTGGTGGCCTCGGTCAATCCCGATCAGCTTTATCTGCGCCTGTTGGCCAACGCCGGCGTCCCGGTCCCGCTCCAGCGGGAGGCGGGCCGGTATCGCTACGGGCGCGGCTGCGTGCAGATCCACCTGGCCCTCTCCGAGCCGCCGCGGTTCGCGGACGAACGGCTCGACCGGACCGGGGTGGTCCACCTGACGCCCGGGCTCTCGGGACTTTCCATGCACGCGCAGGAGGCCCTCTGCGGCCTGCTGCCCAAGGAGCCCACGGTCTCGTTCGACGTGCCGACGGCGCTCGATCCGTCGCGGGCGCCGGAGGGGAAGGCGGTCGCGAGGCTGCAGGTGCTCGAAGTGCCGTGCCGGCCTCGCGGCGACGCGGCCGGCCGGATCGACGTGGGGGACGGCACCTGGACCGAGGATCTCAAGAAGCGTTTCACGAACCGGGTCCTCGACTTCGTCGGCCGCCACGCTCCCAACGTGCGGGGGGCGATCCTGGGCATGCACGTCATCAGCCCGGACGACCTCGCGCGCTTCAGTCCCAACCAGGGGCCGGGCGATCCGCACGGCGGGTCGCACGACCTTGCGCAGAGTTATCTCTTCCGGCCGCTGCCCAGCCAGCCGAGCCACCGCACGGCCGTGTCCAACGTCTACATGCTGGGCGCCGCCACGTGGCCCGGTCACGGCGTCAACGGCGGCTCGGGTTCCATCGTGGCCCGGAAGCTCCTCAAGGAAAGCCCGCCGGTGCAGTCCCGGACCACGTTCGACATGGACCTTCTGTGCGCTCAAGGAGCGTTGAAATGAAATCCCTGAAGATGCCGTTCGGCGCGGCTTTGCTGGCGGCGGTGATCGCGATGATGATGCCGCTGGCGGGCTGCTCGCCGGACGTTGCCAACGCCATTCCTCGGCAGAGGATCGAGCGGGGGCGCTACCTGGTGGCCGCCACCGGCTGTGGTGACTGCCATACGCCCAAGATGATGACGCCTCAAGGTCCGAAGGAAGACGAGGGGCGCCTGCTCGCCGGTTTCCCGGAGGGCGCGAAACTGCCGCCCGCTCCCGCGGGCTCCGGCCCCTGGATGACCTCGGCCTCCTGGGACCAGATGGCCTGGGCCGGTCCGTGGGGCGTCAGCTACGCGACCAACCTCACGCCGGACCGCAACACCGGTCTCGGGGTCTGGACGGAGGACATGTTCGTGAAGGCCATGAGGACGGGGCGTCACATGGGCGTGTCCCGGCCGATCCTGCCGCCCATGCCGTGGACGGCGCTCAAGAACCTGAACGACGAGGACCTGAAGGCGGTCTACGCGTACCTGCGGACGATCCCCTCGGTGAACAACCGGGTGCCGGAGCCGCTGCCTCCGGCGGGTGCGGCGCAGGCGGTCCGCTGACGGAGATAGTGCACGCAGTGCGTGCACTATCTCCTCCCAAACCTCACCCCTTCGAAAGCGGGTTTTTTCTTGGATCCGGCCGCCTCTCGACACGCAATGTGAGCAGAAGTATCATCGCTTCGCTATTCAGCCGTCACAGCCATGCGGTCTGAGGGAGGGGCGTTGAAGAAGCCAACGCGTGCGAAGGCTGGCCTCGTCGTCGCAAAAACGAAGGCGGCAGCTCCGTCCAGGCGGCTGTTGGGAGACATCCGCCGCCTGATCGGTTCCGCCCGGGAACGGATTGCCCGGTTCGTAAAGAAGCTCCAGCAGGCGGTCCAGTTGGCCCGCCGGCGGATCCCGGAGACCACCGGCGCCGAAGGATAAGAAATAGTGCACGCAGTGCGTGCACTATTCGAGCCCTTGGGGCGAGTTATACGCTAAGATCCAGACATTGCGTATAACCGTCCCTGGAACCGGCCCCGTGCCTTTCAGCGCCTTCCTGAATCCGTCCAGACCCTCTATGCCGAGCTGTTTGAGCAGGCGGTCCATGCCCAGGCCGACGCGGCGGCGGCAGGGTCCAGCCATGGGACCTTCGTTTCCAAGACGGTCAAGGGCGGGACCTACTGGTATCTGCAGCGGATGGAAGGAGACCGCAAGCGCCAGCACTACCTGGGACGCGAATCCCGGCCCTTCTGGCCTGGATGGAGCCCGGTCAACGTGGAGCAGTCCCGGGCACAATCGGGAATGGGCTTCTTTCCAGTCCCCGCGCTCGATCCCAGGCTGCCGAGCACGTCGTTCAAGATCCGGGGCCGCGATCTGCGGGTCGATTTCCTGACGCCAATGATCGGGCCCGAATCCACGAAGCCGGTTTTCCTGCCCGCGCTCGGGGTCTCCGCTCATCCCGCTCATCCCCTGCGGTTCCTCCACTATCTGATCAAGGAACCCGTCCAGGCCGTCCTCGTCGGCGGCTCCGGCATCCTGGTCAACGTCCCCGATCCCGCGCGGTTTGCGTTTCACAAGCTCTGGATCTCCGGGAAGAGGCCGGTTTCCGAGCAGACGAAGGCCTTGAAAGACCTCCGCCAGGCCGGCGATCTCCTCGAAGTCCTGCTGGAGGACCGGCCCGGCGACCTGCCTCCGGCCTGGGAAGACGTGGCCCACAATCCTTCAGTCGTAAAGACCGTTCAAAGGTCGATCAGCCGACTGGCTCCCGAGCTTCAAGAGAGCTTGGAGCGCGCCATCCCCCGCTCGACGGCCTCGATCAGATAGGGCCGCAGCCGCTCGGGGGCGATGATGTGGTGGATGGAGCCCACCTGCTGGGCGCGCTGGACGCTGTGGACGTGGTCGAACTCCTCGGCCACCTCGCCGAGCTTTTCGGAGCGCACGGTCTCGCGGGTCTCTTCGAGCTCGGCGCGCAGCCTGGCCTTGTCCCCCCGTTCGGGGTCGGCGATGGCCTTTTCGAGCTCCACGACGCGCGGGTCCCTCTGGGTCCGCTGGTCGACCTCGCGGGCGAAGATCACGGCCGCGGCCGGGGCGCCGCCGATCACCGAGGCGTGGGCTCCTTCGAGGGCCGCCACTTCCATGTTGTCGTTCAGGGCGTTGGAGAACACCACGAAGGCCCCGCCGTGGTAGCGGGAGACGACGCAGAAGACGATCGGCCCCTTGAAGTTGACCACCGCGCGGCCGATCTCGGCGCCGTATTCGAGCTGCCATTGGCGCATCGACTCGGGCGAGCCGTCGAACCCCGACAGGTTGGCGAGCACGACCAGCGGCCGGTTGCCGCTCGCCGCGTTGAGGGCCCGC
>CAXTNS010000031.1:20552-21684 GCA_964245465.1 uncultured Thermoanaerobaculia bacterium | reverse complement strand
CCCCAACGGCATCCGGCTCGGCGCCTTCCCGGCGGCGGACAGCCACCCGGAGCTGCGGCGCCGCCTGGGCATCCCCACGGAGGCCGTGGTGGTCGGCGCCGTGGGCAGCCTGCGTCCGGTCAAGAACTTCCTCCGCCTGCTGGAGGCCGCCGCGGCCGTGCCCTCCCAGGAAGTCCACGTCCTGCTCGTGGGCGACGGCGAGGAGCGAGCCCCGCTGGAAGCGCGGGCGGCGCGGCCGGACCTCGCCGGGCGCGTCTGCTTCGCCGGCTACCAGGCCGACCCCGCGCCGTTCTACCGCGCCATGGACGTCTTCGCCCTGACCTCGAACAGCGAGCAGATGCCCGTCTGCCTGCTCGAAGCCATGGCCGCGGCTCTCCCGGCCGTCTCGACCGACGTGGGCGACGTGCGCGCCATCCTGCCGCCGGAGCAGGCCGGCTTCCTGACGCCTCCCGGCGAAGCCGCCGCCGCGGACCTCGCCCAGGGGATCCTCCGTCTCGCCGGCGATCCATCCGCCCGCGAGCGTCTGGGCGCGGCCAACCGCCGGCGCGTCGAGGAGAGCTTCACCTTCGAGAAAATGTGCGCGGCCTACCGGGAGGTGTACGAGTCTGCGCTGGGGGCCTGAGGCCTGCGTCTTGCATCTTTCGGCGACGGCGGACTTGACGTTCCCCGCGTTCGATGATACCCTCTGGGAACTAGTACCACAAGGAGGGTACTCTGATGCTCGACCTTCTCTTCTCAGCTCTCGGCAAAGTCTCAGGCGTCCTGGGTGGCGGCGTGCTGATCGCGTTTGGAATCCTGCTCCTGTCTCCGGGGCTGGTCCGGTCTCACAGGCTCGTGCGGCGTTTCGTCGAGTACGTCGGCAACGTCGAGATCGGCCACTCGGGAACGCCGGCTCCAAAGCGGGCCGCCAAGAAGGACTTCAAAGAGTCTGAGCGCCGGGCGGCCTTGGCTTAGCGAACCTCATGAGCTTCGAGTACTTCTGGTGGGGCGTTGGCGGAAGTGTCGCGCTCGAAGTCATCACCTGCTACAACTACTACCGCTACCGTGGGGTCCTGCCCGGCCGCTATCGGAAAACCGGATTTCTCGCCATCCGCGCTCTGGTGGCTCTCATCGCCGGAGGTCTGGTCGTGGC
>CAXTNS010000031.1:16801-20542 GCA_964245465.1 uncultured Thermoanaerobaculia bacterium | reverse complement strand
CTACCGGGTGGAGGGCAACCCTATCCTGGCGATCAACATCGGGGCATCGGCGCCTGCCATTCTTCTGAGCCTCGCCGAAGGCATCAAGACCCGGACCGCGGAGTGAGGCTTCTGAGACGTCTCGACTGGCTGTGCTAAAATCTCTCTGAATTGAACGAAGACCCCCCCAGTCCGACCGCCGCCTCTTTCGTTTCCGGCCAACAGCAGCCCCGATCCCCAGGCGCGCGGGGAAGTGTGCGCAGGGGGATGCACCCGTGATCCCCGCGATATCCACCCTGATGATGCCCGCGGTCCTCGCCGCCCCGCCAGATGGCGGGCATGGCGAGAGCATGATCCCTCCAGGGTGGGGCCTGATCCTGGGCCTGCTGCTCGTGGCTCTCAACGGGTTCTTCGTGGCCGCCGAGTTCGCCCTGGTCAAGGTGCGGCCCACGCAGATCGAGCCCATGGCGAGCGAAGGGGTCCGCCGGGCGCGCGTGGCCCGCCACATGATCCATCACCTGGACGCCTACCTCTCCGCCACCCAGCTCGGCATCACCCTGGCCAGCCTGGCCCTGGGCTGGATCGGCGAGCCCGCGTTCGCCTGGATCATCCGCCCCCTGCTCGCGGGGCTTGCGGAGGACAACCCCCAGCTCGTCTCGTCGGTGAGCCTGACGGTCTCGTTCCTGGTCATCACCATCCTGCACATCGTCCTGGGCGAGCTCGCCCCGAAGTCTCTCGCCATCCGCAAGGCCGAGGGCACGGCCCTGGTGATCGCCCTTCCCCTCTACGTCTTCTACAAAATCACCTTCCCGGCCATCTGGGTGCTCAACCACACGGCCAACGCGCTGCTCAAGCTGGTGGGGATCGCCCCGGTCTCCGAAAGCGAGTTGGCGCACGACGAGGAGGAACTGCGGCTGCTCCTCTCCTCCACCAACACGAGCCAGATCTCCAACCAGAAGCGCGAGCTGCTGGACAACATCTTCGAGCTCTCCCACCGGGTGGCCCGGCAGATCATGCTACCCCGCCAGGACGTGATCTACCTCTCCACCTCCCGCTCGCTGGCCGAGAACCTCCGGCTCGCCCGCCGGAGCGGCCACACGCGGTTCCCGCTCTGCGAGGGGGACCTCGACCACGTCGTCGGCCTCGTCCACATCAAGGACCTCTTCCGGCGCGACCGTCCCCTCGCCTCGCTCAAGGAAGTGGCGCGCGACATCGCCTTCGTGCCCGAGACCCTGGAGCTCGACCGCCTGCTCAAGCGCATGCGCACCGAGCGCTTCCACATGGCGGCCGTGATCGACGAGTACGGCGGCGTCTCCGGCGTCGTCACCCTGGAGGACGTGATCGAGGAGATCGTCGGCTCCATCCAGGACGAGTTCGACGTCGAGAACCCCGAGATCCTGCCGCGCGGCGACGGCGTCTTCGAGGTCTCCGGCGGCATGCTGGTCGAGGACCTCGAAGAGGCTCTGGGCGTCGAGTTCTCGAAGCGCGACGAGGACACCATCGGCGGCGTCGTGCTCTCCGAGCTGGGGCGCAACCCGGTCGAAGGGGACCGCGTCGAATTGGGACCGGTGACGATCGAGGTCCTGGAGATCCAGCACAACCGGGTCAACACCGTCCGTGCCACCGTGCACCAGCCGGAGACGGTGCCGCCGGACGAGGAGTAGGGGCGGCCCCACGGGGCTGCCCCTACCGCCCGATCGGCTGCTCGATCGCCGCCCGCGCGGCTTCGACCAGGCGGGCGATCTCGACCGGCTTGACCAGGTGGGCGAAAAAGCCGGCGGCGTAGGCCCGCTCGGCGTCCTCGGTCTGCCCATAGCCCGTCACGGCGAGAGCCGGCATTCCCGAAGTGCGGGGCCGCAGCCGCAGCTCCCGCAGCAGCTCGTAGCCATCCATGCCCGGCATGGCGATGTCGGAGATCACCAGGTCGAAATCCCTCCCCTCGACCGTGCGCAAGGCCTCGGCGCCGGAGAGCGCCGTCACGGCCTCCGCCCCTTCGAACTCCAGGAGCTGGCGCAGCATGATGGCGGTCTCCGGCGAGTCGTCGACCACCAGCACGCGGACCCCGGCGAGAGCGCCGTCCGCGTCCCCGGCGAAGGTGGGGAGCCTCTCAGTCCCCTGGGGGGCGAGGGGGAGCCAGACGGTGAACCGGGAGCCGCGGTCCGGTCCCTCGGAATCCGCCCGCACCCGGCCGCCGTGCAGCTCCACGAGCTGGCGCACCAGCGCGAGGCCGATCCCCAGCCCGCCGTGCCGGCGGCTGGCGCGGACGTCCTCCTGGCTGAACATCTCGAACAGGTCGGGCAGGAACCGGGGGTCCAATCCCTGGCCCGTGTCCTCCACGGCCACCCGGGCGTGACTTCCGTCCCGCTCCAGGCGGACGGTCACCCGCCCGCCCTCGGGCGTGAACTTGACGGCGTTCTGAAGCAGGTTCCAGACCACCTGCTGGATCCGCACGGGATCGACTTCGACCGGCAGCGGCTCCGGCGCCGGCTCGACCGTGAGCTCGAGGCGCTTCGAGTCGGCCTCGGAGCGGAACGCCTCCACGGCTTCGGCGACCAGGGCCCCGAGCTGGACCGGCTGACGCAGGATGGCCAGCTTGCCCGTCTGCAGGCGCGAGAGGTCGAGCAGGTCCGAGACCAGCCGGCCCTGGGTCACGGCGTTGCGGCGGATCACCTCGGCGGCCTTGCGTACCACCGGCAGCCGCTGGGCCTCGGCGTCGCGGGACAGGATCTCCGTGTATCCCACGATGACGTTCAGGGGGTTCCGCAACTCGTGCGACAGCGTCGCCAGGAACTCGTCCTTGAGGCGGTTGACCCGCGACAGCTCCTCGATCAGGGCGGCCGTGTCCAGCGCCGCCGCGAGCTGGTTGGCGATCACCTCGGCCATGCGGACGGTCGCCTCTTCGGCCGAGCGTTCGGCTTCCCGCCACGAGAGGGCGACCACCCCCAGGAGCCGGGCCCGGGCCCGCAGCGGCACGGCCAGGATCGAGCGGATGCCGGTGTGCCCCCACAGCGCCGAGAGCTCCGGCCAGCTCTCATCCATCCCCGTGTCGGCCAGCGACACCGGGCTCATCATGCGGGCCGCCTGGGCCACCGGATGGTCCGAGACGATCTCGATGCGCAGCAGCAGCTCCTGCATCCGCCGGTCGACGTCATTGCGCGGCAGGCGCCGGATGCCGTACGTCCCGCACGCCACCAGCGCCGGCAGGCCGGACATCGATTCGTCCAGCAGCCAGTAGACCCCGCGGGGCGCGCCCGTGACGTGGCAGAGGATCTCGATCAGCCGGTCGTGGCTCGGCGCCTCTCCCTCCAGGCCCAGCAGGCCCGCGCTCGCCTCCTGAAGGCGCACGAGGGCCTCGCTACGCCGCTCGGCCTCGAGCCGCGCGATGCGTTCGGAGATTTCGCCCGCGTAGAGTGATTCCATTCCTCCCCCGCCCTTGCTCCCAGGTCTGCTCGTCCAAAGTTGTGGCCCTAGTTTACCCGATGCTGGAGATTTTGGCTCGGCACACCCCTTGCACTACATGAAGGGCGGACGAACTACTCAGGAGGACCACCATGCAGACGACAACTACCACCGACGTTTCCCAGCTCAACAGCCTTTTGCGCGGCGAGATGTCCGCGATTGAAACCTACCGCCAGGCCCGCGAGGCCTTGCAGCCCCTCGTCGCCCGCTACCCGGACCTCCCGGAGTACCGGAGCATCCTGGGGGACGCCTACTTCGGGCTTGCCAAGCTGCTGCTAAAGCAGCGGCGCCCCGAGGACGCCC
>CAXTNS010000031.1:6523-16791 GCA_964245465.1 uncultured Thermoanaerobaculia bacterium | reverse complement strand
TCGCAGCACCAGCGCTTTTCCGGTAAAGCGATGAGCGTTTTCGATGAAGAGCTCCGCACAGCCTGGGGCAAGCTCGACCCGGCGCGGCAGGAAGCGCTCAAGACGAGCTACCGCCAGGCCCGCGAGAAGGTGGGCGAAACCGGCTTCGGATCGGAAGAAATGCGCCAGCTCCAGCTCGAGCACCGCGACGCGGCCGACGCACTCTGGCACCACATCGAGCAGCACGGCGGCTCTCCCTCCGAGGGCTCGGGCGCCTGGGGCGCCTTCGCCAAGGCCGTCGAAGGCGTGGCCAAGGTATTCGGCGACACCACGGCCCTGAAGGCCTTGAAGGAGGGCGAGGAGCACGGCCTCAAGGACTACCAGGACGCCCTCGACGACAAGAACCTCCCGGCCGACTGCCAGGCCCTGATCCGCGGCCTGATGGAAAAGCAGCGCGGTCACATCACCGTCCTCGACCGCCTGATGGCGAGCCTGTAGGACCCCCTCCCCTCCTCTCCCACCCGGGGAGAGGAGGTGTCTACCCTAGATACGAGGGGCCGGCATCGGGACCGCCAAATCGAGTAACTTATGCGTGAGCTCCTCTTTAGCATCGAAAAACTCGAGCTGATCGGCAATGGTGATGCCGTCGTGGGTGGACGCTGCTGTCGTGATGTGATCGAGCCCGGGATGACTGCAGCCCTCATTCTCCCAGACGTGCTCGCTTCTGAATTGAAGCTCATGTGGTTCCTGAACGGCACCAACCCCTGATGTCACACGCCGCGCAGAAAGTCGGGACTCTGTTGGTCTCCGGCCTGCTGCTCGCTCCGGTCCAGCGTGGAGCGGTTCACAACGGGATTCCGAAGCGCCTGGACTCCGGTGCGCGATACGTCATCTATCTGCACGGCCGGATCGTCGAAGATCACGGCCCACGGCCCACCCACGAGAGATGGGGCGTCTACGAGTACCGGAAGATCCTGGACACCCTGGCCGCCCCTGGCCTGGCGGTGATCAGCGAGCAGCGCCCCCACGCGACCGACATGGACCGGTTCGCGAAGCACGTCGTTCAGCAGGTACAAGCCCTCCGGGCCGCGGGAGTGCCGGCGAAGAACGTCACCGTGATCGGTTTTTCGAAGGGCGGCGGCATCGCCATCCGCGCGTCGGCCCTCCTGAAGAATGACGAAGTCAACTTCGTCTTTCTCGCGTCGTGCGGCGATGGCGACTTCAGTGATTCCAACCTCGACGTCCGGGGCCGGATCCTCTCGGTCTATGAGGCGTCTGATGAGATGGGCCGGTCCTGCGCGCAGCTCTTGGCCAGGTCGAAAGGAGCCGGAGAGCGGAAGGAAATCAAGATCGCGATCGGGGGAGGCCATGGAGCGTTCTTTCGCCCACGTCAGGAATGGACCACTCCCGTGCTCGCTTGGGTCCGTCAGGACGTCGACCGCAGGCCCTGATCAAGGACTCTCAGATCCCCCGCTTGACAATCCGTACCGGAAGGGTCCAGAATCAATTCTGTTAATTGAGATTTAATCTCAATAAGCGGCTGCAGACCTGCCGCGATCCAAAAACAGTGGCCCTGGCCACACTCTGCAAAGTGAAGCCGGGCCACCTTGACACCAGGAACACGGGGACCTTCGTTTGAGCTCGGGGCCCCGCGGCCCTGGCACGGAGGCAGTATACATGAAGGTCTCCCGGGGGCTCGCCGTACCTTTCTTGTCCTTGTTCCTGTTGCAGATTCCAGTTTTCACGGCCCGGGCGCAGGATCCTCCCGAGGATACGAAGGACACTGCCACCGCCGATTCCCAGCCCTCTCCCACCTTCCTCGACGCCATCACGGTGACGGCGGCGCGGAGCCCCAAGAGCGTCAAGGACGCGCCGGCTTCGGTGTCGGTCATCGACGCCCAGCGGATCGAGCGCGAGATGGCGCACGACGCCCGGGACCTGGTGCGCTACGAGCCCGGGGTCTACGCCGAGGGCGACGTTACGCGCCTGGGCCTCACGGGCTTCAACATCCGCGGCATCGGGGGCAACCGGGTGCTCACCCAGATCGACGGCATCCCCACCGCCGAGCAGTTCACCTTCGGGCCGTTCACGGTGCCGCAGACGTTCCTGGACCTCGACGCGGTTTCTTCCGTGGAGATCGTGCGCAGCGCCGCCTCCTCACTCTATGGCAGTGACGCCCTGGGCGGCGTGGTCTCCGTGGTCACCAAGGACCCGCGCGAGTTGCTGGATGGAAAGCGGAGCGCCGCCGGAGTGCGGCTGAGCTACGACGGCCGGAACAACGAGGTCTCGGAGAGCCTCTCCGGCGCCCTGGGGGGCGAGCGCTGGGACGGCTCGCTCCTGATCTCCCGCCGCGACGGCGAGGAGAGGGACAACCAGGGGGACGTGGAAACGGCCAACCCCACGCGGACGGCGCCCAACCCGATCGACCGCGAGGCCACACAGGCTCTGGGCAAGCTGGTCTTCCGGCCCCGGGAATCGTCCACCCTGCGGGTGGGATTCGAGCTGTTCAACGGCAAGGCCGATACGGAGGTCTTGAGCGCCCAGGGGCGGCAGGACCTGAGCGCCGGCTTTCCGCCCGGCGCCGTGTTCTTCATCGACACCACCAACTCCGACGCCCGGGACGAGGTGGAGCGCTACCGCCTCTCGCTCGAGCAGTCGCTCCAGCGCAACGGCGGCCTCTTCAACACCCTCCTCTGGCGCCTCTACGCCCAGGACAACAGCGCCGAGCAGCACACCCTGGAGCATCGGGTGACCACGCAAGGCGGCTCGGTCCTGGGGCCCATCCGCACCACCACCGTGGACCGCACCGGCCGGCTGACCTTCGATCAGGACCGGTGGGGCGGCGAGGCCCAGCTCTCGCGCTACTTCGAGGCGCCGCTCGGGGGAACACGCGGCCCGGTCCTCCTCACCTATGGCCTGTCCGCGGCCCGCGACCATTTCGACCAGATCCGCGACCGCAGAGACGTCAACCTCGCGACCGGTGCCACCGTGCCGGGCGTCCTGCCGTTTCCCACCAAGTACTTCCCCGAGAGCGAGGTCCTGGAGCTGGGAGCCTACGTGCAAGCCGAGCTGACCCTGGCGGGCGGCCGGCTGAAGATCACTCCGGGCCTGCGTTTCGACCGCTTCGACCTCGACGCCGACCAGGCCGACCGCGTGTTCCTGACCGGCAACGCGGGCACGCCGCCGCCGGTGGACATCTCGGACTCGGCGGTCTCCCCCAAGCTCTCCGTGGTCTACTCCGTCCGCCCCTCTACGGCGGTCTTCGTCCAGTACGCCCGCGGCTTCCGCTCACCGCCGTACAGCGACGTCAACAACGGCTTCACCAACCTGGCGAGCGGCTACACCACCCTGGCCAACCCGGATCTCGACCCCGAGACCAGCGACAACTACGAGATCGGGGTGCGCACCAACCTGGGCAGAACCCAGTTGAGCCTCACGGCCTTCCAGAACCGCTACGACGACTTCATCGAGACCGTGGCCCTGGGCGTTAATCCCTCCACCGGCCTGCTGGAGTTCCAGCCGCTCAATCTCACCGAAGTGGAGATCAAGGGAGTCGAGCTGGCGGGTGCCGCCGAGCTCGGTACGGCGTTCCGCCTGCGCGGCAGCTTCGCCTGGATCGAAGGCGAAGACGAGACGGCCGGCGTGCCGCTCAACTCGATCCCGCCGAACCGCCTGGTGCTCGGCCTCCAGTTCCGCCGGCCCGGCAGCCGTTTCGGCGCCGAGCTCACCTCGACCGCGGCCGCCGCCAAGGACGAAGAGGATGTCTCCACGGACGTTGTCAACCAGTTCGCCGCGCCTTCTTACGAGGTGTTCGACCTGACCGCCTTCGTGGAGCTGACTCCCCGGCTGACGTTCAACGCCGGTCTGTTCAACCTGTTCGACGAGACCTACTGGGAGTGGGGCGACGCGCGCGGAGTGGCCGCGACTTCGCCGGTCCTGGACCGTTACACCAGCCCTGGCTTCTCGGCGGCCGCTTCCCTGCGGTGGCGGTGGTAGGCAGGAAGGAGATTTTGAGATGAAAAGGGTTTTTCAGATCATTCTGGCCGCCGCGTTGCTCCTGGCGTGCACGGGGGTTGTACAGGCCGCGGATAGCCCGAAACCCGTGGACAGGGAGCCCTTCGGCGTCCTCGTCATGGCTCACGGCGGCTCGCCGGAATGGAACCAGGCCATTCTCCAGGCCGTCGAGCCGCTGCGCGGGCGGTACCCTCTCGAAATCGCCTTCGGCATGGCGGACGCCTGCTCCCTCCAGGAAGGCGTCCGCGCCCTCGAAGCCAAGGGGGTTCGTAAAGTGGGCGTCGTGCGTCTCTTCGTGGCTGGCGAGAGCTGGTATGAGCGCACGGAACAGATCTTCGGTCTGCGCGCCGGCGCGCCTCCGGCCAAGGCCGAAGACTGCGGGGGCGGCGAGCACGCGGCGCACCAGGGCGGCCACAGCATGGCCCTGTTCCAGGTCGCTACGTCCTCGTCCTTCGCCCTCTCGACCCAGGGCCTGATGGACGCCTCTGAGATCGGCCCCATCCTGGCCGAGCGCGCCGCCAAGCTCAGCCAGGCGCCGGAGAAAGAGGACGTCCTGGTCCTGGCCCACGGTCCCGGCGACGACGCCGAGAACGAGCGCTGGATCGCCAGCATCAGCGCCCGAGCGGCCGAGATCCGCAAGGCCCGGCCCTTTCACAGCGTCGAGGTCATGACCCTGCGGGAAGACTGGCCGGACAAACGTCAGGCCGCCGAGAAACAGGTCCGCGATTTCGTTTCCAAGGCCACGGGCGAGGGGCGGCGCGTGATCGTCGTCCCGTTCCGCCTGTCCGGGTTCGGGCCCTACGCCGAGGTCCTCAAAGGCTTGCCGTACGCCGCCGACAGTCAGGGCCTTCTGCCGAGCGACAACGTCACGCTCTGGATCACCCATCAGGCCGACACGCTGGGCAAGGGCCCGTTCCGCAAGCCCGTGAAGGGAGAGACGCGATGAAGCGCACCCGCCAGGATCTCGACGCCCAGCCCGTTCAACAGACGCTGCGGACGGGCTGTGGCTGCATCTGCCGCTGCGTCCGGTGCGGCGGCCTGCGCTTTCAGTTTGGCAACCTTTCCGCGCACCTCGAAGCCGAAGCGTTCCTCCGCCTCGCCGACAAGGTTCACGAAGCCGCCACCGAGATCGGCCCGAAGCTGGAGGAGGGACAGCGCGTCGTGATTCCCTTTGCCTCGGGCTGCTTTTCTCTCCTGGTGGACGCCGGTGAGCTGGCTGATCTGAACCGCCTGATGCGGCAGGGCCTGGAGTGGCTCGGAGACCGGGACGAGACCTCGGCGCTGCCCGTGAATTGACGTTATTGATCACTGGAGAGCCCCCGGAGCCGGACGCGGTATGATGAGGCATCCAAAGGCCGGAGGCTCTTGCGGCGATGTACGTCGGGATCGATCTCGGAACGACCAACTCGGCTCTGGCCACTTTCGACGGCACCACCCTGGCGGTCGTGCCCAACTCCCTGGGCGAGATGCTGACCCCGTCGGTGGTGCGGGTGGACGCGCGCTCGACCTTTCTGGTGGGGCGGCGCGCCTTCCGCTTCCTGGAGACCGATCCCGCCAACACCCGCGGCGAGTTCAAACGGCTGATGGGGACGGCCGAGCGGCTCCGTTTCGAGGCCTCGGGCCAGGAGCTCCTGCCGGAGGAGCTGTCCACCCAGGTGCTCAAGTCCCTACTGTCTGACGCCGAAACGGCTCTCGGCTACCGCCCGTCGGCTGCCGTGATCTCCACGCCGGCTCTCTTCGAGCTGCCCCAGAACCACGCCACCATGAAGGCGGGCCGGCTCGCCGGCCTCTCCGAGGTCACCCTCATCCAGGAACCCATCGCCAGCGCCATTGCCGCCGGCTGGCGGGCGGATGCCGAGGGTTTCTGGCTGGTTTATGACCTGGGAGGCGGCACCCTGGACGTCTCGCTCCTGGAAACCCGCGACGGCTGGCTGCGGGTGGTGGACCACGGCGGCGACAACTTTCTCGGCGGCAAGGACTTCGACAACGCCCTGACGGACTGGGCGGCCGCCCGGCTGGCGGCGGAAACGGGGCTGCCGCCCCTCAGCCGTTCCAACCCGGCTCACCGCCGGTCCCTGGGCAAGCTCAAGGCGGCGTGCGAGCAGGCCAAGATCGATCTCTCCCGCCTGGAGCGCACCGCCATCGTCTGCGCGGAGGTGCTCACCGATCCCACGGGGACCCCGGTGGACGCCGATCTGACGGTGACCCGCCAGGAGTTGGAAAGGCTGGTGGCGCCGCTCCTGGAGCGCAGCCTGGACATCTGCCGGACGCTCCTGGAGAGGAATCGCCTGAGCGCCGAAGCCGTGGGCCGCGTGGTCTTCGTGGGCGGCCCCACGCTCATGCCGGCCCTGCGCGAGAGGGTCGGCGCCCTGTTCGGCGGCCGGGTGGCCGCCGATGGGATCGATCGGATCGATCCCATGACCATCGTGGCCCGCGGCGCGGCCCTCTACGCGGCCACCGTGGGGCTGGAGGCCCGGCCGGTGCCGCGGGAGGAGGAGGCGCCCCCCACGGGCATGGTGCTGCGGATGGAGCACCCGGCGGTGACCGCGGACCCGGAGCCCTTCGTGGTGGGACGCTTCCTCCCGGCAAAGGGGGAGGAGGTGCCGTTGCGCGTAAGGATCGAGCGCCTGGACGGCGGTTTCACCAGCGAAGAGGTGGCGGTGAGCGCCGAAGGGGCCTTCGTGGCCCAGGTCCGCCTCGAACGGTACCAGCAGAACCGGTTCCGCGTCTCGGCCTTCGGCCGGCGGGGCCGGGAGGTGGAGTTGCGCTCGCCGCAGCTCTCCATCGTTCACGGTGTCTCGATCGCCGATCCGCCGCTCGCCCGCAGCATCGGTGTCGCCCGCTCGGACGACACGGTGCTGACCTACTTCGACAAGGGTACGCCGCTGCCGGCGCGGCGCATGGCCGTCCACCGGACGGTGCAGCGGGTCGACGCCGGCAGCACGGACGACGCGCTGGCCATCCCCGTGGTGCAGGGTGAGCTCTCCTGGGCCCACCTGAACCGGTTGATCGGCACCCTCCAGATCCGCGGCGGCCGGCTCAAGCGCAACCTGCCGGCGGGCTCGCGGGTGGAGGTCACCCTCCAGCTCGACCGCTCGGGCCAGCTCCATGCCCGGGCCGATTTGCCGGAGACCGGGGAGAGCTTCGAGGACGTGGTCCACGTCCTCGTCCCCTCGGCCTCCCCCGAGGTCCTGGAGCAGGAGCTGGCCTCCGTGGAGCAGCGGGTCAACGCGGCGCGGCGCCGGGGGTTCGCCCAGGGCAGCCCTGCCCTGGTGCGGACGATGAATGGTGCCGCGGACCTCCTCGCCGAAGCCCGCGCCGGCCTCGAAGCGGCCCGCGGCGGAGATGCCGACGCCGCGGCCCGGGTCCACCGCTTGTTGCTGGACTTGAACGGCGCTCTCGACGAAACCGAAGCGGCGCTCGATTGGCCGGCGCTGGATTCCGAGGCCGAGCAGGAGATCGGGACCGCGCTTTACTGGATCGGCTCGTTCGGCACTCCGGCCGAGCGAGAGCTCTTCGAAAGTGCCCTGGCCGCTACGAACGAGGCCCGCCAGCACAAGGATGCCGCCGCCCTCGACCGCCAGATCCGGGTCCTGCGTTCCCTCAGGACTTCCGCTTTCTCGCGGGATCCCACGTCCATCTATCGGGTTTTCGACTGGTATCTGGGCCACGCGGGCGAAGCCACGGATCCCCGCCGGGCCCAGGAGCTGTTCGCAAAGGGGCGCAAGGCCGTGGACCAGGGCGACGAAGCAGGGTTGCGCGAAATCAACCGGCGGCTGGACGAGCTGTTCCCTGGCTCGGCCGAGGACCGCCAGCGCAGCTTCGGCTCGGGAGTGCGCTGATGCCGGTACCCAGCCCAGAATGCGAGAACCTCCTCCGGCGCCACCTCGCCAACCCGTTCCTGGTGCTGGAGCTGGTGCCGGAGGCGAGACGGGGTGAGATCGAGCGCCAGGGCGCCCGGCTGCTGGCGATGCTCGCCGCCGGCCTGGCCGAAGCCGGCACGTATTCGACCCCTCTGGGATCCCGGAAACGCACCGTCGAGATGGTGCGGGAAGCCCTGGCCGAGCTGCGCGATCCGGCCCGGCGCCTGATCCACGAGTGGTGGGTCCGGGGGCTCGCCGGGCAGATCCCGCCCCTGCACCGTCTCGCGGAGTGACGGGGCATGGTACTGGTTTTCCCGATCATACCGATCCTCGTTCTCCTGTACTGGCTCTTCCGGTACCTCAACAATCGTGGGCTCGTGCCGGGGACGTTGATGCCGGCGCCAACGGGCCCCATCAACGAGGTCCGGATCTCGTTCGGCCACCTCCTGCTTTTCGCACTGTTCTATCTGCCCTGGGTCATCACCATGACCGCGTTGGCCGGAGAGAGCAACGACTGGCTGAGCCTGCCGGCCTTCGCCGCTTCGACGTTCGCGGTCTTCATGGGTCCGCGCTGGCTGGCGTGGCGCGTCCTCGGCCCTCTGGGCCTGGTGACCCTGGGGCGGGGCGTGCTCTGGCTGGCACCTAGCGTGAGTCTCCGGACCTTCCGCGGCAACCTGGAGCTGTTCTCGGCGGCCTTCGGCGGGGAGCCGCGGCCGCAACGCTGGAGGGCGAGCTCCTGGTTCCTCTTCACGCGCGCCTTGAGAAGCGACCGCGAAGGCGACCCCGGGCGCGTGGAGGCGCTGCTGGAGCTTTTGTCCGGGATCTCCCCGTGGCAGCTCCCCTGGCGGCTCAGGGGACAGGGGGTCGAGCTGCTGGCATGGCCGGCCGTCCGCTCCGGCCATTGGGAGGAAGCCCTGCGGCGCCTCGCGAACGGCCGGGGCCGGGGCGTACACCTGTTACGGATGCTGGCGGCGGCGCACACCGGTAACGCCGCCTTCTCCCGCCGCCTCTGGCTGGCCTGGCTCCTCGCTCCAGGGAGGCGCCAGACGCGGCCGCTCGTTCTCGCCGCCCTGAATCCCGCCCCGGCCCGGGAGGGTTCCCCGCCTCTTCTCGATTTCCCGGCCCAGCTTGCGGACTCTGGCGTCTGGCTCCGCCACCTGAAGCTCCTCGAAGCCGCCGCCCAGGGCCAGGCCGTGCGGTCCGAGGACGTCGAGGCCGCGGCCGAAGGCTGGGAGCGCGTCCTCGGCAAGGCCGGCCGGATGGGACTGCTGGGCCGCGGTGCGGAGCTGGAGGTCCCCGGCGTCCAGGCCGTGGTATCGGCCCTCCGGCCCGGTTTGCAGGCGGAGCTCGAAGCCGTGACGGACTGCGTCGAGGGACACTGGCCCGAGCCACGGCGTCGCCACGGGCTGGCCGCCCAGGTGCGCCGCCGGCGCTTCGACCGGCTCTTCGCCACCGTCCAGAGCGAGGGCGATCCGTTCCTCGGGCGCAACGGCTTTCAGCGGACGCTAGAGGCCCCTCTCGCCGAGCTCGAACGCTGGCTCCGGTTCCGGCTAGACCTCCGGCGGCTCCTCGCGGCTTCCGGCGAGCACGCGCTGCCGACGGCTTGGTACAACGGCCTGCGGCTCGCGGCCTGCAACTGGCCCGTCTTCCTGCTGCGGACCTACGGCCTCGAGGTCCATTGGGCTTGCCGGCAGATGTTCCGCTGGGCGGAGGCGCAGGCCCTCAAGGTGGGCGATCCGGAGATCGCCCAGCTCAGCCATCGCAATCTTCGGGAGGTCCGGACCTTCCTTGCGTAGGGGCTATGGCTTCAGAGCCCGGAACGTGAACTGCGCCACCCCTTCCACCCGTACCATGTAATCTCCGGGGGTGAGGAGAGCCGTGGGCAGGCTCACCGACAGGGTATCCATCTCGTTGGGCTCCAGCCCGCTGCCGCGCCAGATCTCCTTGCCCCCGCGCAGCAACGTCACCCGGTAGCTGTCCTGATCAGGCGCGTCCAGCTCCAGTGACAGCACGAGCCAGCCTGGCTTGGCGGGAAGGCGGACCTGGTGGGTCGGCTCCGCAACGCCCGCACTCCTTTCGGGGCTCAGGGAGAGGATGGGCGTGTTCGTCTGCGGCTGCCGGGCCTGGGCGAGGTCCTTCTCCAGGCCGGCACGGGCGTTCCGCTCGCGCTCCAGCTCCCGTTCGAGCCTCTGGCGTTCCGCTTCAGCCTGCTGAAGGGCAGCATGGTCTTCGGCAACGGGAGCCGTGGGGATGGGCTTTTCCCGCTCCCGGGCTGCAAGGGTCTCGCGGGTCCGGTCCAGCTCCTGGCCGAGACGGCCGAATTCCCGGTAGGCCAGGATTCCGGGCAGGAGCAGCACCAGAAAGAGGGCCGCCACCGCGAGGCCGGCCTGACGCGAGCGGCCGATGCGGGCC
>CAXTNS010000031.1:5399-6513 GCA_964245465.1 uncultured Thermoanaerobaculia bacterium | reverse complement strand
GTCGCCGAGCAGAACGACACGGCCATCGACCCAGCGCTCGACCGGATCGCGATCTGGGCCCGGCCGGCGAAGAAGCCGGCCGGGCGCACGGCCGCGAGACGGGCGGCGTCCTCGGCGGCGGCGCGCTTGAAGCCCCGCGCCATCCTCTCCGCGCGGTCCAGCCGGTCGAGACACTCCTGGCAGGAGAGGTAATGCTCTTCAAAGCGGTCCGCTTCCTCGGGCGTCAGCTTGCCCTGGAGATAGCGGTCCGCGACGTGGTCGTTCTCAATATATTCGTGATCCATCTCTCGCTCCACCCATGACTCTGCCACGCCGGGTTCCATCATCTCACCCCGGCATTCTCTAAGAGATCCTTGAAGCGCTGGCGGGCGCGGAAGAGGACGCGGTTGAAATGCAGGCTCGACAGGTCGAGGTCGGCGCAGATGCGCTCCTTGTCCTCCTCGGCGATGTAGAAGCGGTAGAGGATCTGGCGGTCGCGGTCGGTCTCGAGCTCGCCGATCAGGCGGCGCACCAGGGCGGACTCCTCCTCGCGCACGGCCCGCTGGTGCGGGTCGGCCGCCGGATCGGCCACGGCCTCCAATCCATCGATCTCGCCCTCGGTCTTGCGCCGGACCACCTTGCGGTAGCCGCCGATGAACAGGTTCTTGGCCGTGCGGTGGAGGAAGCCCGCCAGCCGCTCCGGCTCTTCGAGGCCCCGCTCGCGCAGCCGCTCGATCACCACGCGGAAGGCTTCCTGGTGGAGGTCCTCGGCCAGAGCCGGATCGCCGGCCGTGCGCCGCAGCATGTAGAGCAGGCCCCGGCTGTAGCGCTCGACGAGCTCCGTCTCCGCCCGGGCATCCCCGCGCTGGATCCGGCGCACCAGATCCACGGCGACCTCGGTCTCGCTTCGCTCCAGCAAGGGTCGGTCGCCTTTCTCTCTCAAGGAGAGGAGGGCCGGGGAGATGAGGGCTCCGCGCCCAGGGCCTTCAGATCGACCGGCCGGTTGGCCGGCCGCACCGCCTCGGCCGCGGCCAGCCGGCCGCGGAGAGCCTTGTGCTGCTCTTGGGTCAGATCTCCCCGCAGGGCCAGCACCCGGAGGGGCGAGAGGGCCTCCACCCGCCATCCGGAGCCGAGC
>CAXTNS010000031.1:3390-5389 GCA_964245465.1 uncultured Thermoanaerobaculia bacterium | reverse complement strand
CTCCCGCGCGTCGGCCTGGCTGTCCCACTCGGTCCACCAGACGAGCAGGCGCCGGCCGCCCTTCTCGTAGACGGCGAAGCGGTCTCCTCCCCAGCCCGCGGCCGCGGTGTCCGCCTGGCGTGCCTGCCGCCGGTCCCGGGAGGTTCCCCGGAGCAGCGTGCGGATGGTGGCCTCCCCCGCCTCGCCCTCGGACACCTTGGCCCAGCCGGGCAGCACGTCTCCGAGGTCGGGCCAGGACAGGGCGACGGGATCGTCCCGCCGGCCATACCACTTCTCGGGGTGGAGGATCTGCTCGGACGAGCGCGGCGGATCGGTCTTGAAGGCGTAGTCGAGCAGCTTCTGCCCGCCGGTGCGCCGCACGTCGAGGCAGAAGGCGAAGCCATGGGTGTAGCTGAAGAGGAGCGAGTCGCGGATCCACGCCGGCGCCTTGGACAGCTCGCCGCTCCCCGGCAGGTCGGCCATGTCGGAGCCATCCAGGAGGGCTGTATCGCCGAAGGCCCTGCTCAGCGCCTCGCCCATGCCGGGGACCGTCTCCACGCTCGCCCCGGCGACGTAGCTCATCATGGTCAGCGTGGCATCGCCTTCGGCGAGCGCCGAGCGGGCCGTGGAGGCGTCCGACATGGGATCGGCGCTGTCGAAGTCCTGCAGGTTGAAATGCTGGTCCTGCAGCGCGTGCGTCAGCTCGTGGACGATGATGACGTCCTCCGGGTCCTGTCCGTCAGGCGCCGGTTCGCTGCCCTCCCGCCGGACCAGGGCCATGTAGTCCCGTTCGGGATCGTAGAAGCCCGCCACCTGGCTCGCCAGCAGGTCGGGGAGGTAGCTCGTGAGGCTCAGGCTCTCCGGGATCAGGCCGAAGGCCTTGGCACCGGTCTCGATCGAACGGATCTCGCCGGGGGTGAGCTCTTTGGCCACGGATTCCGTGATCTTCCGGCGCAGCTCCGGCTCCGCCAGCGTGCCGGCGGGGACCGGCCGCCGGGCTTCCAGCCCACGATATTTCTCCGCCGCGTCGAGGAGGTCCTGGAAGTGCCGGGCGCTCTCCGGCGGCAAGGGGGCCACACCCTCCGGCAGTCCTTCCGGCAACTGGGGGACGGCAGCCGTCTCCGCCCGGACCCGGGCGGCAAGGAGGACGCAGAAGAGGACGGCGAGGGTTCGGATGAGTCTGGACACGAACGGATTATAGAATCCACGTCATGGATTCGAACTGGCGCCCCCTGCTTCACGGTCCTCAGGCCGATCAGGCCCTCCACACCGTCCGCGAAATCGCGGACGCTCTGCCCGCCGCCGTTGCCTCCGCCCCGGACTTCCGACAGGCCTCGCTCGCCGCCGGCCGCGCCGGAGAGGCTCTGTTCTACGCCTACCTCGCCCTCCATACGGGAGAGGAGTCCGCGGCCAATCAAGCCGCCGAGCGCCTCGACCAGACGGTGGAAGCCCTGGCGAGCACTCCCATGTCTCCCTCGCTCTACTCGGGCTTCCCCGGCGTCGCCTGGACCCTGGAGCACCTCCAGGACCGGTTGTTCGAGAGCGACCCCGCGGATACCTCTGAGGATGACGCCGAGGCGGCCGATCCCTTCCTGGAGATCGACGAGGCCCTCCTCGGACCGCTCGGCCGCTCGCCCTGGACGGGGGAGTACGACCTGATCAGCGGCCTCTCCGGCCTCGGCGTCTACGCCCTGGAGCGCCTGCCCCGCCCCACGGCCGCGTCCATGCTGGAGCGGATCGTCGACCGTTTCGCCGAGCTCGCGGACCGCATGGACGACGGCATCGCCTGGTTCACCCAGCCCGAGCGGCTGCCCGATTGGCAGCGCGAGATCCACCCCCGCGGCAACTACAACCTGGGCGTCGCGCACGGCCTGCCCGGGGTGCTCCCGGTCCTGGCGGGTGCCTGCGCCGTCGGCGTGGCGGTGGAGCGGGCGCGGCCCCTGCTCGACGACGCCGTGCGCTGGCTGCTCGCCCGCCGCCTGGAGTCCGGGTTCGACTCCTGCTTCGACACGACCTACGC
>CAXTNS010000031.1:0-3380 GCA_964245465.1 uncultured Thermoanaerobaculia bacterium | reverse complement strand
GACCTACGCGCCCTGGGAGGAGCCCAGCTCTTCCCGGCTCGCCTGGTGCTACGGCGATCCCGGCATCGCCGCGACCCTCCTCGCCACCGCCCAGGCCGTGGGCGAGCCCGCCTGGGAGCGGGAAGCCCTCGACATTGGCCTGCACTCCGCCGCCCGGCCCGAGTCCACCGCGCTCATCCGCGACGCCGGCCTCTGCCACGGTGCCGCCGGCCTCGGCCACCTGTTCAACCGCCTCTACCAGTCGACGGGCGAGGAGCGCTTCGCCGGGGCGGCGCGGTTCTGGTTCGAGCGCACCCTGCGCTTCCAGCAGCGGGGCGAAGGCGTCGCCGGCTTCCAGGCCTGGGAGGTGAACCCCGAGACCAAGGTACCCGGCTGGCGGCCGGAAGCCGGCTTCCTCGAAGGAGCCACGGGAATCGGTCTCGCCCTGCTGGGCGCCATCTCCGGCGTCGAGCCCGCCTGGGACCGGGTGCTGCTGTTGTCGGTGCGTAAGCCGCCAGGAGATTGACGCGTGCCCGCAGAGATCGAGCTGCGGCCCCGCCACCGGACGGTCAAAACGAACGGCGTACGCCTGCACACCGTCGAGGCCGGACCGGAGGGCGGGCCGCTCGTCGTCCTCCTCCACGGCTTCCCCGAATTCTGGTACGGCTGGAGAAAGCAGATCGAGCCGCTCGCCGCCGCTGGCTTTCACGTGCTCGCCCCCGACCAGCGGGGCTACAACCTGAGCGACAAGCCGCGGCCGATCTCCGCCTACACCCTCGACAAGCTGGCGCTCGACGTCGTGGGACTGATCGACGAGGGCGGGATGGACAAGGCCCGCATCGTGGGGCACGACTGGGGAGGCGTCGTCGGCTGGTGGCTGGGCATCCACCACGCGGACCGGGTCGAGCGGCTGGCCCTGCTCAACATCCCCCATCCCCTGGTGATGCGGCGCACGCTCCTCAAGAGCCCCCGGCAACTCAGGAAGAGCTCCTACATCTTCTTCTTCCAGCTCCCGGGCCTGCCGGAACGCGCCTTCCGCCGGAACGACTTTGCCTATGCCGTCAAGACCCTGCGGGCGAGCAGCCGTCCGGGCACCTTCACGGACGCCGACCTCGCCCTCTACCGCGAAGCCTGGGCGCAGCCCGGCGCCGTCCGCTCCTCGATCCACTGGTACCGGGCCGCCCTGCGTTTCCAGAACAGGCTGTCGGGTGACATCCGGGGTGGCGATGGCAGGGTGCGCGTCCCCACCCTCCTCCTCTGGGGAATGCAGGACCGCTATCTCGGCCACGAGATGGCTCAGCCCTCGATCGACTTCTGCGACGACGGCCACCTCGAATTCTTCGAGGGCGCCACCCACTGGCTCCAGCACGAGGAGGGGGAGGCGGTGAATAGGCGGCTGATTGAATTCTTCGCCTGACCCTCAATCCTCCGCCAGCACGATCACCCAGTCCCCCTTCCCGAAGGCCACCTTCCCCGACTTCTTCGGGTTGACCGCCACGCCGTACGCCTTGGCCGCGTCCTTGGCGTGGGCGCTCATCCGGTAGCCGATCGCCGTCTGGCCCCGCCGCCGGGCCGCCTCCGCCACGGTGTAGAAATTCACCTCGCGGCCGATCTCGACGTAGTCGCCGGCCGGCTTCAGATAGATCTCCGAGCCCTTCGGATCGAACAGGTCCGCGAACACGGCGTTCAGATCCCGGTTCTCCGACACCTGCGAGAGCATGAGGCTGGTCAGCTTGTTGCTGACGATGAAGTCGTCCGCCTGCGTCACCTCGGCCAGCTCGCGGTTCCTCACGTCCAGCATCTCGCTGACGATCCGGAAGTCGTGCCCGCCCTTCTCCGCCATGTCGCGCAGGTGGAGCAGGGTGATCAGCGTCCGCGCGTCGGCCTCCTGCTCCTCCATGGTGTCCGAGTAGCAGAGCAGGATGATCTGGTCGTACTCCGGCACCCC
This sequence comes from uncultured Thermoanaerobaculia bacterium, assembly GCA_964245465.1. GTDB lineage: Bacteria > Acidobacteriota > Thermoanaerobaculia > Multivoradales > UBA5704 > DATARR01. Next base: position 1,453 of record CAXTNS010000031.1, on the reverse strand, counting down.
CAGGCCATCGAGAGCCCGGCGGTCCGTGGTGTCCGCCTCCATGCAGGAGACCTTCTGATTCACCAGGTCTCCGCACTCCCGCTCGACCTCCTCCCGGGCCCCCTCCGAGTCCGCCACCACCGTCAGGACCGAGCCGGGCGCCACGTAGCGGTCCAGTTCCTGGGCGATCGCCACGCCCTGCCCATTCCAGCCCAGGATCAGCGTGCGCTCCGGCCGCGGGGCCTGGACGATCCCCTCGCGGATGGCCCCGTCGTCCACGCCCAGGCGCGACGGCAGCGTGGCCCAGGGCTCCAGGTCGCCGGAGACCCGCACCGTGTCGTCGTCCTCCGAAATGGCGATGACCTGGTCCCCCTCCTCGATCCGCGTGTCCATGGGCGGATTCACGCGGATACGACCGTCCCGGTGCCGCAGGCCCATCAGGCAGGAGTCCTCGTACGCGAGGAGCGCCTCGCCGTAGGTCCGGCCCACCAGCTTCGGCTCCTCCGTGAAGTAGATCTCGTCGCCGCCGAAATCCAGCAGCTCCGTGTACACCACCGACAGGCCCGACTGCCGCGAGGTCTGTACGATGATCCGCGAGATCAGCTCGCCCGTGGCGATGAGCTGCACCTCGTCGCGGCCCACCATGCGGGCCACCTCCAGGTTCCGCGGATCGGCGATCTCGGCCACGATGTGGTAGGGCTCCGGCCGCCGGCCCGGGTTGTTGGTCAGCGCCAGGATCGTCTTGATGACTTCTGGATCAGGATTGGCGCTTTCCGGCGCGAGGATGATGATCGACCGGCTCTCGCGTGGGTTGACGATCTCCAGGTCCTGCAGGTCGAGCGGACTGCCCGTGCGGCAGATGATCTTGGTGTTCTTCGTGTCCGGCACCTGGGCCCGGATCTCGTCCTCCATCTCCACCTTGTCCTTCTCGGCGAGGATGACGATGCGCGGCTTCTTGCGGTTCTCATTGGCGAGGACCAGCTCCGAGAGGACGGTGAAGACCTTGGGCGACCAGCCGAGGATCAGCGTATGGTCGCTCTCCAGCACGAACGACCGGCCCTTGCGCAGTTCCGTCAGCTTGTCCTCGAGACCGTTGTTGATGACGCCGATCAGGGCGCTGACGATGAAGATGCCGCCGAGCGTCACCCCCAGCATGGGCAGGCGGAATCCCCACCCCACGTCGCCGCCCATGGTGCCCGAGTCCAGCGTGCGCATGAGGCTCAGCCACGCCGCCTCCATGAAGCCCGGATGGGAGCCGTCCCCCGGGTCGATCCGGAAGAGCACGAGGATCAGGGCGAAGAAAGCGATGAGGATGAGCGAGACCAGCCCCAGGTAGCCGATGAGAGCGATCGCCCCCCGGGACATGCTGTTGTCGAAGCCGTAGCGCAGCCGAGCCGCCATTCCGGTGCGGGACATGAAAATCTCCTGTGGGATGAACTAGGAGGGAGACGATACCACAGCCTCTACTCTTCCC
>CAXTNS010000030.1:17379-21705 GCA_964245465.1 uncultured Thermoanaerobaculia bacterium | reverse complement strand
AACATGCGATCCGGCCCGCTGTCGTCAATCGCAAGTCGTGCGCAGGCAACCGCACTCGTCTCGGGGCCGAGGCCAAGCCATCAGAAGCCTCAAGACGCCGGCCTACTCGGACCTTCTGGAAGCTCACTGAATCCCTCACACCCCGGTAAACAGATACGGGAATCTCTCCCAGCAGCAATCTCACCCCACCCCCCCCGTCAACCTCTCGATTACCCGGTCCCAAGTCACCTCCCGCACCTTCCCTTCCCCCGCCAATCCCATCACCCGGGCGCGTTCGCGGTCGCGGTACAGGGCGTCGATCCGCGCTCCAATCTCGCGGGGCGAATCGGGAGGACAGATGAAGCCGTTGACGCCGTCTTCCACGAATTCGAGGACGCCTCCGGCGTCCGCCGTCGTGATCACGGGCTTGGCGGCTTTGAAGGCTTCGACGGTGACGTAGCCGTAGTCCTCGTCGTAGGGGGCGTAGTAGACGCCGAGACAGTTGGCGTAGTGCTCGACGACGTCGCGGTCTGCCACCCATCCCAGGAGGGAAACCTTTTCCTGGAGGTCCAGGCGGGCGATCAGCTCGGTCAGGTTCTCGCGCTCGGGACCGGTGCCGCCGATGAGGCAGCGCACGGGGGTCTCGGTGTGCTTCATGGCGCGGACGAGGAGTTCGAAGCGCTTCAGCGGATCGAGTCGGCCCACGGTGAAGATGGAGTCGCCGGAAGGACCGGGATGGTAGAGCGGATCGAGCTTCGGCGGCGGATAGAGCACCTCGGCTTCCACCTGATTGAAGCGGCGCAGGCGCTCCGCCACGTTGCCCGAGATGGTGTAGACGGCCCGCGCCTCGGAGAGCGTGCGCCGGTCCATGGCGCGGATCATCTCCAGCGCCTTGGCGTCGCGCGGCTCGCGGTTCGAGAAGTCGCTGTAGCTGGTGCCGAGGAGGTCGTAGGCCTGGCGGAGTTGATGGATCAGCCAGACGACCTTATTCGGATGCTTGACGAGATAGGACGGGAAGCGCGTCGCGATGACGAGGTCGATCCGCTTGCCCGCCGCTTCCGTGAGGTTGATCAATCGCCAGGCGAGGCTCCCCTTGAGCAGCTCGACCCGATTGGGCCAGTGGAAGGGGATCGCGACCCGGTCCACCTCGAAGCCGCGGCGCTTCAGCTCGTCGTGGAGGGAGTCGACGAGCATCTCGGCGCCGCCGTAGGCGAACGGCACCTGAGTGGCGCAGATGAGGATGCGCGGCTTCACTCGGGGTCCTTCTCCAAGGCTTCGAGGCGAGCCGAGAGCTGGCGCAGCTCTCTGGCGTTGCGCTCCTGGGCTTCCACCAGGTCTTCGATCATCCGTGCCGCGGCCTGATTGAAGCCGTTCTGCTGCTCCAGGACGGGCCGCATGAACCACTTGAGGAAGACCTTGTAGAACGCCTTGCGGACGAAGACGATCAGCCTCCCCCAGCGCGCCCGGTGCGAGAAGGCGACCGGCTCCTGCACGTACTCCCGGCTCTTCAGCGCGAGCAGCCCGTTGCGCGTCTCCTCCGCTCCGGCGGCCAGGGTCGTGGACTCCGCGCGCCGTTGCCGCACGCCGGAACGGACCTGCTGGAGGACCTGGTCGACCCGGAGGTCATCGCCGTCAGACATCGTTCGATCCTCAGTATTCGACCTTCAATACCCTTCGCCCGTGAAGTCCAGGAAGACGCCGAGGTTTCGGGGGTCGGCGCTCTTGCGATCATAGCGGCTGGGGACGAGGCCGCCCGTGGTCTCCAGGGTGAAACGGTAGAAATGATCGCGGGGGAAGAGGCCCAGGTTGCGGGCCACGGGCTCGACGGCCAGCTCGACGGGGGTGCCGTTCCGCTTGCCTTCGGTGTCGAAGCGGACGCGGAAGCGGCCGGCGTTGCTTTCCAGGATCAACTCGTTGTCCGCCGCCAGGGAGTAGACGAGGAAGCTGAGCCGCGAAAGGGGTTTGGGCGAGACCACGATCACTTCGGAGCGGGTGCCGCCGCGCACCCAGACGCCGTGCGGATGGCGCTCTTCGGCAAAGAAGGTCCCAGGGAAGACCCACAGAGCGTCTCCCCACGTCTGAGCGATGAAACCGGGGAGACTTTCGCCGGGGAGAAGGGTCAGCTCCACGGGCAGCCGCTGGAAGGCCGGGGCCTGGGTGTGGAGCTGAAGCGGGGCCTCCGGAGCGAGCTTCGCGAGCGAGCCGGCCACGGCGGCGGCCGTCCAGAGGCCCGCGGCTACAAAGGGCAGCGCCAAGCTCCGGCGCGCCGAAATCCGCCGAGGCAGGAACAGAAAGGCCGGATAGACGATCGCGAGATATCGGCTGCCCAGGAAGCCCGGGTCCCCCGCGAAACCGCGCGGATGGAGGAGAAGCACGGCGACGATATAGATCAGGAGGACGCCCAGCAGGAGATGTCGCGAGCGGTCCCTCGCTCCGAAGAGGGACAAACCCAAGGCGAACAGGGCGAAGGGGAAGTACGGCAGGAGCCCGGTGTAGCGGCCCGCGAGGACGTAGCCGAGGTTGCGCGGCAGGAGCTTCGCGGCCCCGGTAGAGGCCTCGGCGCTCTCACCTTGATAGCCCTGCCAGAGATCTCGAGGGGTCTCCAGGGGGAATTCGTCCACGAAGGTGCGGCGCTGGGCGCCGCCGAAGGGGGTCCACTCATGGGTCCCTACCTTCTGGAGCAGAGAGAGACCACCGGCGGCGAGGATCAGACCGGCAAGGAAGATCAGAACACCTCGGAAGCGGCGCCTCAAGATCAGATCGGTCAGGATCGGCAGGCCGAGCAAAGCCAGGAGGGGGCTCGACGTCAAGGCCGCTCCAATCAGGGCCCCCGCCACGGCGAGGCCCGCGGGGTGCTCCCGCCGCCAGAAAAAGAGCGGAAAGAACGCGCAGGCCATGAGGAAGACCTCGGACTCCATCCGAAACGCGTAGGCAAAAGCCCCCGAGGCGAAGAAGAAGCCGGCGATAAAGAGGCCCGTGAGGCCGGTCTCCTCCCGGAAGTGCCAGAACGCGGCGCCCGCCATGGCCAGGAACAGAGCCATGTTGAACAGAGCAATGCCGCGCAGCCCGAAGACGCCGTAGAAAGGCAGGGCCGCGATGGGATAGGCGAGCGGCCGGCCGTAGCGCATCGTCTTGCCGCCGTCGTTGGTGAAGAGGGTCAGACCCGACGGGCCGCCGTCCCAGATCTTGACCGCCCGGGCCAGATCGGCCTCCCGGAAAGCCACGTCGCGGTCGTGCCAGAGGCTCTGGACCATCAGGACGGAGGTGGCCTCGTCCCCTGTGGGCAGCGGCGCGCGGAGGCCGGCCAGGGTCCACGCGAGGCCCAGGAGGAGCAGCGCCGGGCAGAGGACGGTGAGGGTTCGGATGCGCATGGGTCGCGACCGCAAACGATACACTCTTCACCCCATGACGGAAAAACCGGGGCGTCCCCACCTGCTGCGCGCCCTCCTCCGCTTCGGCTCCCCCCGCCGTCTGCGGAAGACCTTCCTCTGGCTGCTGCAGGTGGCGGGCGAGATCCGCCGCCGCCGGGCCGAGCCGCGCCGGACGGTGGCCGTGGACGTGAATTCCTTCTACGAGGCGCTCACCGGAGTGGGCTGGTACCTCCATCAGCTCCTGGTCCATCTGGCGGACCGGGACGACCTGCGGCTGCGCCTCTATGGCCAGAGCCTCGTGGAGGCCGATCCCGGCGCTCCGAAGCCGGTCGTGGCGTTTCCCGCCGGGCCGGCGATCGAGCGGGTCCTCTACGACGCGCCGGACGGCCTCGTGGTGCCGCCCTGGCGGGCGAACCAGATCCTGCGGAAGATCGCCCCGCTGCTCGTCGTGGCGGACGGCAACGGCGTGCTCTTTGCGCCCAACTACCTCTTTCCCCGGCTCTTCCGCTTCGCCCGGGGGGCACGGGTGGCGACGATCCACGACCTCGGCGTGCGCAAGGTCCCCTGGGCCGTGCGGCCGGACTCAGGGGAGGCCCTGCGCGAGCAGCTCGACCGCACGCTCTTCGAGGCGGACCTGCTGCTCACCCCGAGCGAGGCGGTACGGCGGGAATTGATCGAGATCGGGGTGTCGCCGGACCGCGTGCGGGCGATCCACCACGGGACGGGCCTGGTCGCTGACGCGGAGCCGGGACCGCTGCCGCCGGGTACCCCGGCCCGGTACGCCCTCCACGTGGGCACGGTGGAGCCGCGCAAGAACGTCCCCACCCTGCTGGCCGCGTGGCGTCTGTTGCGCGCCCGGCGGGCTGCTCCTCCGCCTCTCGTCCTCTGCGGAGGCTTTGGCTGGACGGCGGAGGAGGTCCGGGGCGAGATCGCCGAGGCCGAAAAGGAGGGCTGGGCCGTCCATCTCGGCTATGTG
>CAXTNS010000030.1:8771-17369 GCA_964245465.1 uncultured Thermoanaerobaculia bacterium | reverse complement strand
ATGTGAGCGCGGCGGAGTTGGCGGCGCTCTACCGGGGCGCGGAGGTGGTGGCGCTTCCTTCGTTCTATGAGGGATTTGGATTGCCGGCCGTCGAGGCTCTGCGCGCCGGGGCGCCGCTCGTGGCGAGCGATCTGCCCGTGTTGAGGGAGGTGGCGGGGGAGGCGGCTCTCTATGCTCCTCCGGACCGGCCGGATTTGTGGGCGGATCGGATCGCGGAGGTGCTGGCGGATTCGGGGCTTCGGGAGGAATTGAGGAGGAAGGGACGCGAGCGTGCGGGGATGTTCGATTGGGGCAAGGCGGCGGCGGAGACGGCGAAATCCCTGGGAGGATAAACTCCTCCGCCGATGTTCAAGGATCGCCGCAGCATCCTCCCCTTCCTGACCGCCGCCATCCTCCTGGCCGGCGCGGCGTGGCCGGGGCCTCGGGCGTTCCAGGTCGTGGTCTTCGCGGCCATGATCGCGGCGCTCTGGGGAACGGGATCGCGGATCGCCCGGTGGCTCGTTCCGGACTGGGAGTGGCTGTCCCACGCGGTGGCGGCGTTCGCGTTCGCGGTGGCGGTGGCGGTGGTGCCCGCGACGTGGATGGGCCATTTCGGGGTGATGCGGGCGGGGCTGTTCCTGGCCTGGACGGCGGCGGCGTACTTTGCTGCGGCAATCAAGGACACCCAGGACGCGAAGGACATCAAGGACGGGAAACACGTCTTTCCTCGCGCGTCCTTGCGGTCCTTGGCGTCCTTGGCGTCCTTTCCACCGCCACTCGCCGCAAAGTCAGGGCCTCCGAGCCCTACCCCTCCCGGTTCTTCCCTCCTCGAACGCGTCGAGACGGCTCTGCTGATCTCGGCGGGGGCGGCGATCTCCCTGGTGGGGCTCCGGGACGTGTTCCGCCTGCGGTTCGCTCCGGCGGGTCCCTACGGGTTCGACGACATCTCCTATCACCTGGGGGCGGTGGCGACGTGGATCCGCCATGGAGACCTGCGGATGATGCGGTTCTCGGTGGGCGACGCGAGCACGCCGTTCTATCCGGTGCTGGGCGAGGTTTCCTCCTGGGTGCTGTTCGCGCCGTTCCGGGACAGCGACGTGGTGGCGCGGTGGACGCAGATCCCGTTCGGCCTCTTCTCGATTTTGGCCGTAGCCGCGATCGCGAGGCGGCTGGGGTTGTCGTACCGGTTGTCGGCCCTGGCGGCGATCCTGTTCGCGTCTCTCCACCGGGTTCTCCCCATGCTCATGCTCTCGGCGGGCAACGATCACAGCGCCTCGTTCTTCACCCTGGCGGCCGTGGACGCCGGGCTCGCCCTCGTGCGCCGGCCCCGTGCGGGCGCCGCGGTGGCGACGGGCGCCGCCCTGGGGCTGCTCCTCGCGACCAAGTACATCGGCGTGCTCTATGCGCCCGCCGTGCTCCTGGTTCTCGGTCTGACGTGGCTGGTGGAACGGCGCAAGCAAACGCGAGCGGCCGCGGGCCTCCTGGGTATCCTGATCGCCGCTCTCGCCGTCACCGCCGGCTACACCTATCTGCGCAACGCCGTCACGACGGGCAACCCGATCTTCCCCGCGCCAGACCCGCTGTTCGGGATCGAGATCTTCCCCGGTTGGGAGAGCGCGGACATCACGAACCGCGATGACGCGCCTGAATTCAAGATCAACGTCTGGCACTTCCTGACCCAGAGGAAAGACCTCTTCGGCCCGTTCTTCCCGTTCATCCTGCTGCCGGCGGCCCTGATGGCTCCTCTCGCGGCCCTGTGGCGGAAAAAATGGCCGGCGGCGCTGGTGTTCTCGCTGCCCATCCTGTTCTTCCTCGAATTCCTGTTCCTGATGCACGACCACCGGGACTTGCGCTACTTCGTGCCCGCGATCGCCCTCGCGGCCGTGGCGTTCGCGTGGCTGATCGATTGGGCCGGTCCCAACACCCTTCCCTTGCGGATTCTCCTGCTGGCGCTGGTGACCTATCAGGCCGCCCGCCGGCTGGAGATGAACGATCCGCGGGAAGCTCTCCTCACCTTGGCGCTCTTCGGGTTGGGCGCCCTGGTGGCGCGGGGACGAGCCCCATCTCTGCGGTGGCGTTGGGCCGTGGCCGCAGTGGCCGCGGCCGTGCTGGCCGCCGCCTGGCCGCTGGGGTGGCTGGTGGAGACGTATCAGGAGGTCAAGCTCGTGGAGAAGCCGGCCGCTTTCGCCATGGATTCCCTGGCGGGACCGGACGGCGCGCGGATCGCCTACGTGGGCCTGAACCAGCCGTACCTCTATTTCGGCCGGCGGATTCAGAGCGACGTTCAGATCGTGCCACGCAACTGGGAGCTGGACGCGCAGTACTACTCCTGGGGCTCGCCGCTGACGGAGCCCTTCGTCCCCGACACTTACCGCAAATGGCGCCGGATCCTGGAGCGCCTGGGAATCCAATGGGTCGTGGTCGCCCGCACGCCGTGGGCGGATCCGGAGCGGTACTGGATCGGGCAGCGGTCCGAGGATTTCCGGCTCGCCTACCAGGACCTGGACACGGAGATCTGGCGGGTGGTTCCCAAGCCTGGGCCCCAGCCTCGCAGATAGACTCTGCCGATGCAGACCGTCGCCGTTGATTTGCGGGCCCTGGTCCCGGCTCCCACCGGCATCGGCGTCTACACCCGCTCCCTGCTGCTCGCGCTGGCCGAGCGGAACGGCATGAGCTATGTCGGAATGGCCCACCGTCCTCCCCGGGGGGCTGAGGAGCTGGAGGCGGCGGGCATTGCCATCGAGCACCAGGAGGCGCCGCTGGGCGTCCTCTGGCAGCAGCTCCGCTTGCCCAGGAGGCTGGCGCGGGGCGACGTGGGCCTGTTCTGGTCGCCCCTCTTCACCCTGCCCCTGCGCTGCCCGGTGCCCGCGGTGGTGACGGTCCACGACCTGACGGCGATCCTCTTCCCCGAGGCCCACACGCTCAAGGTTCGGTGGAGCCAGTTGCCCTTTCTGCGTCCCTCGTTCGAGCGGGCCCGGCGGCTGGTGGCGGTGTCCGAGGCCACGGCGCGGGACCTCGCGTTCCATTTCCCCCAGTGCGCGGAGCGGATCCGGGTGGTCTATTCGGGGATCGATCCCGAGTTCAAGCCTGGAGACCCGCTGGAAATCGCGGCCACCCGCCGGGAGCTTGGCGCGCCCGAGGGGTACGTCTTCTACGCCGGCACGCTGGAGCCCCGGAAGAACGTGGGCGCCCTGCTGGACGCCTGGCTGGCCCTGAAGGCCGAGAACCCCCAGCTTCCGCCGCTCGTCCTCGCCGGCCCCTACGGCTGGGGGAGCGAGCGGCTGGTCCGGCGAATCGAATCGCTGGCCTCCGAGGGGGTCCAATCGCTGGGCCGCGTCGACCGTTCCCATCTCGTGCGGCTCTTCCAGGCGGCCCGCATCTTCGTCTATCCCTCCCTCTATGAAGGCTTTGGCTTCCCCGCCGCCGAGGCGCTCGCCTGCGGGGTGCCCGTGGTGGCCACGAACAGCTCCAGCCTGCCCGAGGTGGTGGGCGACGCGGGCCTGCTCGCCGAGCCCGGAGACGCCGGAGCGCTCGCGGCGCAGATCCACAGGCTCCTGGAGCACCCAGACCGGGCCGCCACCCTGGCCGCCCGGGGGATCCCACAGGCGGCGAAGTTCCGCTGGGAAAGGACGGCAGAGGCGATGGAAAGGGTCTTCCAAGAGGCTTTGGCGGATCAATAGGTTACAATCTCACGTTCCAAAACCCCGGAGCTTCTGCTTTTGCCTTATACGATCGGTATCGACGCCCGCAAGATCCAGGATTTCGGTATCGGCACGTACGTCCGGAACCTGATCCGGTCGCTCGCCGCCATCGACACCGAGAACCGGTACATCCTGCTGGCCAAGCCCGGGGACCGCGAAGGACTGCTCGATCTGCCGCCGAATTTCCAGGTGGCGGTGGAAAAGTCGCCAGTTTACTCAGTACGCGAGATCTTCTCCCTCTCCTGGCAGATCTACCGGCGCAAGCTCGACCTCTATCACTCCACCCATTACGTGCTGCCGGCCTGGGTGCAGTCCAAGGTCGTGGTCACCATCCACGACATCATCCATCTGCTGTATCCGGAGTTCCTGCCGAGCAACTTCGCGTTCCTTTACGCCCAGCGGATGATCCGCCGGAGCCTGACGCGCGGCGACCGCATCATCTCCGTGTCCCAGAACACCCGCAACGACCTGAGGCAGCACTTCGACGTGGACGGCGGCAAGATCCAGGTCATTTACAACGGCGTCGAGGACACCTTCCGCAAGCGGCTCCCCGCGGAGGAGCTCCAGCGCTGGCTGCGGGACCTGGGGATCGCCCAGCCCTACCTGCTCTTCGTGGGCAACCCGGCCAAGCCGCACAAGAACCTGGACACGCTGGTGCAGGCCTACGCCCGGGCGCGGCGCATGGCGCAGTTCGACGCGCCGCTCCTCTGCGTGGGGAGCCGCGAAGGGTCGGAGTTCAAGATCCGGCAGCGCGCCGAGTACCTGGGGATCGGTGACAAGGTGCGCCTCCTGGGCCACGTGGCGCCCGAGGCCCTGCCGGCGATCTACCAGGGGGCCACGCTGTTCCTCTACCCCACGCTCTACGAGGGGTTCGGGCTGCCGGTGATCGAGGCCATGGCCTCCGGGGTGGCGGTGATCACCTCGAACACCTCGGCTCTCAAGGAGATCGCGGAGGGCTACGCCCTGCTGGTGGACCCGCTGGACCTGGGCGGCATGGCCAAGGCCATCGCCCACCTGATGGGAAATCCGGAGCGCCGGGCCGCCTTCGCGGAGCGGGGGCTGCGCCGGGCCGAGGGCTTCCGATGGGACGAGACGGCGAGAAAAACCCTCGACGTCTACCTCTCGGTGATCCGGGGAGACCGGGCGTGATCGCGCCCACCTTTCCACCGTCGTTGCCGGGGTCGCCGAAACCTCGCGTGGCGCTGGTGCACGACTGGCTCACCGGCATGCGCGGGGGCGAGAAGGTGATCGAGGCCCTGGGGGGGCTCTTCCCCGGGGCCCCGCTGTTCACGCTGTTCCATTTCCCCGGCAGTGTGAGCCCGGCCATCGAGTCGCACCCCATCCGCACCAGCTTCCTCCAGACGGCGCCCGGCATCCGCGGCCACTATCGTGGCTATCTCCCGCTCTTCCCGGCCGCCATCGAGGAGCTCGACCTCTCGGGCTTCGACGTGGTGGTGAGCTCCAGCCACTGCGTGGCCAAGGGCGTCATCCCGCCGCCGGACGCCTTCCACCTCTGCTACTGCCACACGCCCATGCGCTACGCCTGGGACCAGGAGCACGCCTACTTCCCCAACCGCAGGGGAATTCGCGCCCGGCTCCGGTCGCTCGCGCTCACCGGCCTGCGGGCCTGGGACGTTGCGTCCGCGGCGCGCGTACACCTCTTCGTCGCCAACTCGCGTTTCGTCGCGCAGCGGATCCAGACCTACTACGGCCGGCCGGCCGAGGTGGTCCACCCGCCCGTGGACGTGGGCTTCTTCACTCCCGGGCCGAAGAAGGCTGAGAAAAAAGGGTACTGCCTGATGGTTTCGGCGCTCGCGCCCTACAAGAAAATCGAGGAGGCCATGGCCGCCTGCGAGAAGCTGGGGATCGAGCTGCGGGTGGTGGGCGAGGGGCCGGAGAGCAAGCGCCTGGCCGCCATGGCCGGCCCCAACGTCCGCTTCCTGGGCAAGGTGGACGGCGAGCGGCTGCGCGACCTCTACCGGGGGGCCCTCCTCTTCCTCCAGCCGGGGGTGGAGGACTTCGGGATCTCTTCCGTGGAGGCCCTGGCCTGCGGCACGCCGGTGGTGGCCGCGGCCCGCGGCGGCATCCTCGACGTGGTGGAGGACGGCCGGCACGGCGTGCTCTATCCGGATTGGGAGGGGCCGGCTGCCCTGGCCGAGGCGATTGACAAAGCGCGCGGGATCGGATTCAATGCTTTGGACCTGCGCACGCGAGCGGAATCGTTTTCCGTCGTAAGCTTCACCAGTCGCGTCCGTACTCTGTTGTCTCATCGGTTTCCGAGTTGAGGGTGCATCTCTTTTGATCCAAGAACGCCATCGGAAGACGGCAGGCCTCTACCTGTTCACCGACCTTGCGGCGACCCTCGCGGCCTTCCTGGCCGCCTGGCTGCTGCGTTTCGAGGTGGAAGTCATCCCGGTCACGAAGAACGTGCCGGACTTCGGGCCGTACCTCCGCCTCGTGCCGTTCGTGCTCGCCCTGTGGCCCCTGGTCTTCTACTTCCACGGCCTCTACCAGAGCCGCCGGGGCCGCAGCCGGGTGGACGAGGTGCTCACCATCGTCCTCGCCGTGCTGCTGGCCACGGTGCTGCTCTCCGTGGTCATCGCCTGGTACCGGCCGCCCGCGGCCCCGGGGAGCACCGAGTACTTCACCTACAGCCGCGCCTTCCTGGGCCTCTTCGCGCTCGTCGACCTCGTGTTCGTGGCCTCGACCCGCATGGTGGTGCGCTCGGGCCTGCGGCGCGTCCGCAGCTCCGGGCACAACCTGCAGCGCATCCTGGTGGTGGGCGCGGGCCTCCTGGGCCGCGAGATCACCACCAAGATCCTCGCCCACCGCGAGATGGGCTTCGAGGTCGTGGGCTTCCTCGACGACGATCCCGGCAAGGCCGGGACCCTGGTCTGCGGCGTGCCCGTGCTGGGCAGCACGCGGCAGGCCGAAGAGGTCCTGGCGGCCCAACCCATCGATCAGGTCTTCATCACCCTGCCGCTCGAAGCGCACAAGAAGATCCTCCAGCTCCTGGAGCCCATGGCCCGCGAGTGCGTGGAGATCAAGCTCGTACCCGACGTCCTCCAGTATGCCGCCCTGAAGGCCACGCTCGAGGACGTGGACGGCACGCCGGTCATCAACCTCTCGCAGATGCCGCTCCAGGGTTGGAACAGCATGATGAAGCGCGCCATGGACCTCGCGGTCGCGGTGGCCGCGCTGATCGTCCTGCTGCCTCTCCTGCCGTTCATCGCGCTCGCCATCTGGCTCGAAGACCAGGGTCCCATCTTCTACCGCCAGGAGCGCATGGGACTCGACGGCCGCCCATTCATGATCCTCAAGTTCCGCTCCATGCGCGTCAACGCCGAAGCCACGAGCGGACCCGTATGGGCGATCAAGGACGACCCGCGCCGCACGCGCGTCGGCGCCTTCCTGCGCCACTGGTCGATCGACGAGCTGCCGCAGGTCTGGAACGTCATCACGGGCGACATGTCGATCATCGGCCCGCGCCCCGAGCGGCCGACGTTCGTGCGCGAGTTCAAGCACAAGATCCCGCGCTACATGCTGCGCCACCGCGTGAAGTCGGGCATCACCGGCTGGGCCCAGGTCCACGGCTGGCGCGGCAACACCTCGATCAAGAAGCGCATCCAGTACGACCTCTACTACATCCAGAACTGGTCGCTGTCGCTCGACTTCAAGATCCTCTGGATGACCCTGCGCTACGCGCTGCGCCTCAACGCGCACTGACACCGCTTCCCCGAAGTCAGTTTCTCCGCCGCGTCCGTTGACGATGCTCCATCGTCACGGGCGGCGGCTCGCCGTACACGTACGACGGGCTGTCGCAACCAACGACGAGCCATCGCAACGAACGACAAGCCGTCGTAGTCGTACAACGGAGCGTCGCAATCAACGACGGGCCGTCGCAGCCGACGTCGGACCGTCGTAGACGTACAACGAGCCATCGCAACGAACGACGGGCCGTCGTAGTCGTACAACGGAGCATCGCAACCAACGACGGGCCGTCGCAGCCGACGACGGACCGTCGTAGACGTACGACGGAGCGTCGCAACCAACGACGGGCCATCGCAGCCGACGACGGACCGTCGTAGACGTACAACGGAACGTTGTAGACATCCGCGAAACCGCACCAGCCAACGCTTTCACGACCGAGTCGACCTCATCACATCCCCTCTCATCGCTTCTTCATCGCGCGACACGGAATGCGGATGCTCTCCTCGCACTGCTCAGAAAACCCTTGTTCCAATTGTATTTTCTGAACACAGAGCGCTTCGTTCGGCCATCCTTTCCAGGGCCTCATCGACCGCTCTGCACGGGACACTAGAGGTTGAGGCGTAAAAACTCTTGACGCCCAAGATGTAGTGGGCGTACCCTAAACGCATCACAGCCCGAACCCTGGGCGCAATCGAAAGGAGAATTCAAATGGCTGACGAGAAACCTGCGAAGAAGACGGCGGCCAAGAAGACGGCGGCCAAGGCTGCTCCGAAGAAGGCTGCTCCGAAGAAGGCTGCTGCCAAGAAGCCCACCGCGAAGGCGGCTGGGCCGAGGCCGGCTGGCGCGAAGAGGACCGCTGCTAAGGCTGCTCCGAAGAAAGCCGCTTCGAAGACCGTGACGGCCGCGAAGAAAGCTCCCGCGAAGAAGACCACCGCGGCCAAGAAAGTCAGCGCGGCCAAGAAGCCGGCGGGCGGCGGCGCCAAGAAGACCGCAAAGAAGGCTAAGTAAGGAGGTTTTCAGAGGAGAGGGTTCAAAGGCGACGTTCTGGGCTCTTTCAGGGGCACTGTTTTTGTCGACTTCCTTTGGTTCTCTCGCCAGCGTCGCCTAGCACGGCGTAACCGCCTCCGCCCCGCGGCGTCAACGTCGTGCCGGCTCCAAGAACTAACGGCGGGCTAGCAACTGAGCCGCCGGTCGATCCATCATCCAC
>CAXTNS010000030.1:8126-8761 GCA_964245465.1 uncultured Thermoanaerobaculia bacterium | reverse complement strand
CTTCGATGATCTGCGCGGGATAGCGCTCGGGCTTGCGTTCGCCTTCGATCACCGCGTGCAGAGCTGGAGCCTTGTCCTCACCGCTGACGAGGAACACCGCGCGCTCCGCGTGATTGAGCACCGGCGGCGTCAGCGTGATGCGGAACGTCTTCTGTGCCTCTACCCAGGGTGCAGTGACCGCGATCACCAGACGCTCGCGCTCGTGCACGGCCGAGCCGCCGGGAAAGAGCGAGGCCGTGTGGCCGTCCTTGCCGAGTCCCAGCAGGATGAAATCGAAGCGCGGCCAATCTCCCAATGCGAGATGAAAGAAGGAGCGCAGCTCATCCTCATACTCCGTCGCGGCGCGCTCCGCGTCGGGCTCTTCGGCGCGGACGCGATGGACGTTGTCCGGAGGCACCGGAACCGCATCCAGCATGGATTCGCGGGCCATGCGGAAGTTGCTCTCCGGATGATCGGGCGGCACGTGACGCTCGTCGCCCCAGAAGAAATGGATCGCCTGCCACGGCATGCGGTCGCGGAAAGAAGCGCTCGCGAGAAGCCGGTAGAGATCGCGCGGCGTCGAGCCTCCGGAGAGCGCCCACGTGAAGCGGCCTCTCTCGGAAACGGCCTGCAAAGCGGCTTTCACGATCTCCTCG
>CAXTNS010000030.1:5371-8116 GCA_964245465.1 uncultured Thermoanaerobaculia bacterium | reverse complement strand
GACGTGGACTTCGTTCATCTCCGCCACTTGCGGCCTTCCTTCTGGATCAGCTCGTCCGCTTCTTTCGGTCCCCACGTGCCGGCCGCGTAGTTGGGGAAGTTGCGCGGCGCGAGGGCCTTCCACACGTCGAGGATCGGCGTCACCACGCACCAGCCCGCTTCCACCATGTCGCTCCGGTGGAAGAGCGTCGAGTCGCCCATCATGCAGTCGTAGAGGAGCGTCTCGTACCCTGTGTGCGACTGGCTGCCGAAGTAGTCCTCGTATTCGAAATGCATCCTCACCGTGCCCAGCCGCATCACGGGGCCGGGCACCTTGCCGTCGAAACGCAGCGAGATCCCCTCGTCCGGCTGGATGTGGAGCACGAGCGTGTTGGGGTTCAGCCGCTCGACGGGCGTGTCGCGGAAAAGCATGAGGGGCGCGCGTTTGAACTGGATGGCGATCTCGGTGGCGCGCTTGGGCAGGCGCTTGCCCGTGCGCAGGTAGAACGGCACGTCGGCCCAGCGCCAGTTGTCCACGAACAGCTCGAGCGCGGCGAAGGTCTCGGTCGTAGAGTCCGGCGCGACGGATTTCTCGGCACGGTAGGCGGGCACCCGCTCGCCATCGGATTGATCACCACGAATCAGGCCTTCTCCGTACTGTCCACGCACCGTGTGGCGCAGCACGTCTTCCTGCGAGAGCGGACGGATGGCCGAGAGCACTTTCACGCGTTCGTCGCGCACGGCGTCGGCGGCGAAGGAGATCGGCGGCTCCATGGCGGTGAGCGCGAGGAGCTGGAACATGTGGTTCTGCACCATGTCGCGCAGCGCGCCGGCCTCCTCGTAGTAGCTGCCGCGGCCCTCGACGCCGACGGTCTCGGCGACCGTGATCTGCACGTGGTTCACGTAGCGGCGGTTCCACACCGGCTCGAAGATGCCGTTGGCGAAGCGGAACGCCATGATGTTCTGCACGGTCTCCTTGCCGAGGTAGTGATCGATCCGGTAGATCTGCCTCTCCTTGAGCACCTGGCGGATCTGGCGGTTGAGGACGCGCGCGGAGTCGAGGTCGTGCCCGAAAGGCTTCTCGATGATCACGCGCCGCCAGTGACCTTCCTCTTCCCGCGCCAGGCCCGACTCGCCGAGGTTGCGGATGCAGTCGCCGAAGAGGCTCGGCGGCACGGCGAGATAAAAGAGGTAATTGCCGCCCGTGCCCGCATCGGAGTCGAGCTGCGCAAGGGTCTCCGCGACATGCCGGAACGTCTCGACGTCGCCGGGATCCCCTGCTACATAGCGGAGCTGGCACGTGAGCCGCGCGACCTTCTCGCCTTCGACCTCCACGGTGGCGAACTCGCGCAGAGCCTCTTCCATGCGCTGGCGGAACTCGTCGTCCGAAAGCTCCGTGCGGCCCACGCCCACGACGGCGAATTCTTTCGGCAGCAGGTCGTTCGTGATCAGGTTGTAGAGCGCCGGCAGGAGCTTCCTCTTGGTGAGGTCGCCCGTGGCGCCGAAGATCACCATGGCGCACGGCGGCGCGGGCTGGGCCACCCACTCGTCCTCTCTCTTCTCTTCCGCCGCGGCCGTCATGCCTTTTTCTCCACGTGCCCGCCGAACTTGAAGCGCATGGCCGAGAGCACCTTCTCCGCGAACGTGTGCTCCTGGCGCGAGCGGAAACGGTCGAAGAGCGAAGAGGCGAGGACGTGCACGGGCACGGCCTCTTCAATGGCGGCCTCGATCGTCCAGCGCCCTTCGCCCGAGTCCTGGACGAAACCGGTGTATTCGGAAAGGTCGGGGCTCTCGGCCAGCGCGCTCGCCGTCAGATCGAGCAGCCAGGAGGTGACGACGCTGCCGCGCCGCCACAGCTCGGCGATGTCCGCGAGGTCGAGGTCGAAGCGGTGCTCTTCCGGCAGGTCTTTCGAATTGGCGTTGCGGAAGATGTCGAACCCTTCGGCGTAGGCCTGCATGAGGCCGTACTCGATGCCGTTGTGGATCATCTTCACGAAGTGGCCGGCGCCGGCCGGGCCGCAGTGCAGATAGCCTTCTTCCGCCGTGCTCTTCTTGCCTTCGCGGCCGGGCGCCGGGGGGACGTCGCCGCGGCCGGGCGCGAGCGTCTTCCAGATGGGATCGAGTCTTTCGACAGCGTCCTTCTCGCCGCCGATCATCAGGCAATATCCGCGTTCGAGCCCCCAGACGCCGCCGCTCGTGCCCGCGTCCACGTAGAAGACCCCCTTCTCCGCCAGGGCGCGGGCGCGGCGCACGTCATCCTTGAAATGGGAATTGCCGCCGTCGATGATCGCGTCCCCCTTCTCCATCTTCTCGCCCAAGGCGCGCACCATCCCTTCCGTGGGCGGACCCGCGGGCACCATGACCCAGGCGGTGCGCGGCGGCTTCAGCCGCGAGATGAATTCATCGAGCGTGCCGCTGCCCGCGGCGCCTTCCGTCACGAGACCCGCGACGGCTTCAGGGTTCAGGTCGTAGACGACGCACTCGTGGCCGCCCTTGAGCAGGCGGCGCACCATGTTGCCCCCCATGCGGCCGAGTCCGATCATGCCGATCTGCATGGATTCCTCCCTCCTCCAGGACAGTCTATACCCCGGCCTCAGCTTTGCAGGGGAATGGGAGACGGAAGGGAGGACGGAATGATCAAGCCTGGAATCACAAAGTTCGCGGGCCTCGCTGCCCTGTTTTTGGTTTTCCTGGCCGCCCCCGGCCGGGCCGAGGTGGCGGTCGCCGCCAAGGCCGGCACGCTGGGCCTGGGAGCCGAGCTGACGGT
>CAXTNS010000030.1:0-5361 GCA_964245465.1 uncultured Thermoanaerobaculia bacterium | reverse complement strand
GGGCCTCTCCCCGCAGGTGAACGTCCGGCTGGGGGCGAATGGCTACAACTACAGCGACGATGGCCGCGAGGTGAGCGACATCGTCTACGACGCGGAGGCCAACCTCCGCACGGCCACGGCGCTGCTCGACTGGCATCCCGGGGGCCGCGGCTTCCGCCTGACCGCGGGGGCGGTCTACAACGACACGAGCGTCGAAGGGCGCAGCCTGCCGCCCGCCTCGGGGTTCTACGACATCGGCGGCGTGCCCGTGCCGGTGAATCTGGTCGGCACCCTGGACGCGAAAGCCGATTTCGACCCTGTCGTCCCCTACGTGGGCCTGGGCTGGGGCAACGCCGTGGCCGGCAGCAGGAAGGTCGGTTTCTTCGTGGACCTCGGCGTGATCTTCCAGGGCAAGGCGGATGTGACCCTGACGCCACGCATCCCCGCCAACAGTCCGATCAATACCACGCCCGGAGCCCGGGACGTGCTCGACATCCTGCTGCGGCGGGAGGAGCAGGACCTGGAGGACGAGGTGGCCGATTACGATCTCTACCCGGTGGTGGCGATCGGGTTGTCGTACCGGTTCTGAAGGTTTGATGCCCGTCTTGAGCCCGTAGGGCGCCCCAGGGTTTACACCCTGGGCTACGGGTCTCCCCGCCCTACGGGCTCAAGACAGAACGCGTGCTAAGCTCCCGCAGCGAGATGAAACGCTCTTCGATCCTGCTGACGATCCTGCTCCTGCTCGCCGGCTGCTCCGCCCATCAGGTGGCGCCGGCCGGCGAGGGACCCGCCGCGATGAACCGTATCGCCGAAGCCTACGTGAAGCTGGTGCTCGCCGTCGGACAGCATGACGCCGACTACGTGGACGCCTTCTATG
Source organism: uncultured Thermoanaerobaculia bacterium (assembly GCA_964245465.1). Taxonomy (GTDB): domain Bacteria; phylum Acidobacteriota; class Thermoanaerobaculia; order Multivoradales; family UBA5704; genus DATARR01. The sequence continues at coordinate 4,505 of CAXTNS010000030.1, read as the reverse complement.
GTCCTTCTGAATGGCGGACCGAGGCGGAAGCGAAAAAGCGGCCGTTGCCCGAGATCCGCTCCGAAGCCGAGGCTCTGATCGCGGAGCTCGGGTCTCAGCCGGCGGCCGGTGGGGACGAATTGGAGCGCCTGCGCCACCAGTATCTGCGTCGGCAACTGCAGGCCATGGTCTCCAGGATCGACATGCTCGCGGGCAGGAAGCTCTCGTTCGACGAGGAATCCAAAGCGCTCTACGACGCCGTGGCTCCCACGTTGGACGCGGCGCACTTCCAGCGCATCCTCGACCAGCTCGAAACGGCCGTTCCGGGCGAGGGGACGATCGCCCAGCGGATCGAGGCCTTCCGGCAGGGCTTCGTCGTCCCCAAGGACCGTCTGGACGCGGTGTTCACGGCCGCCATCGCGGAGTGCCGGCGGCGCACGGCGGAGCACGTCGAGCTGCCGGCCGGCGAGAGCTTCAAGGTCGAGTACGTGACGGGCAAGACGTGGAGCGGCTACAACTGGTACCAGGGCGGCTTCCACAGCCTGATCCAGGTCAACACGGACCTGCCGATCTTCATCGACCGGGCAATCGACCTCGCCTGCCACGAGGGCTACCCGGGCCATCATGTCTACAACATGCTGCTGGAAAAGCACCTGGTCAAGGACCGGGGCTGGACCGAATTCACGGTCTATCCGCTCTTCTCCCCGCAGTCGCTCATCGCGGAGGGGACGGCGAACTTCGGCATTGAAGTGGCTTTCCCGGGTGAAGAGCGGACGGCCTTCGAGCGCGACATGCTCTATCCGCTGGCCGGCCTCGATCCTGCCACGGCTGGGCGGTACGCGGAGGTGCAGCGGCTTCTCCAGGGGCTCTCCTATGCCGGCAACGAAGCGGCCCGGAGATATCTGAACGGTGAGATCTCGCGCCAGGACGCGGAGGCCTGGCTCGTGCGCTACGCGTTGATGGCGCCCGAGCGGGCCGCTCAGCGCGTACGCTTCATGGATCAGTACCGGAGCTACGTGATCAATTACAACCTCGGCCAGGACCTGGTCCGCCGCTACATCGAGAGCCGGGGCGGCACTGCCAATCAGCCGGCAAAGCGGTGGCAGGAGTTCGCGAAGCTGCTCTCCTCGCCGCGCTTGCCGTCCGGCTTGCACTGACCCTATCTCGTCTCTCCCATCACCGTCGTCAAAACCTCCTCGAATCTCGAGGAGTCCACGCTGACCCGGCCCACCAGAGGCTTGTCCAGGACGAAGATCAGGAAGATCACGAGGGCGATCATCAGTGCGAGGCACGCGGTCAACAGCACGTGCAGCCGCCGGTTCTCGGCCCACAGGAACCAGGTCATGCCGATCGTGATCGCGGCGCCCATCAGAACGACGAACCACATCACCCGCGGCAGGCCGCTGCCGACGGCCTGGAGCCGCAGCCGCCGGTAGGTGAGGAATCCATTGAGCTCGTTCAAGACCTCGGCGTGGAGGATCTGCTGCCCCTTCGTAGCTGGCTCGAACACGGCCAGGCGTTGAGAGAGCGCCGCCACGAGGCGGGTGTGTCCCTTGGGCTCGACGCCCCGTCTCTGGTCCGGCCACTCTTCCTCGACGACGTGGTGGACGTAGCGGCGCAGCCGCTCTTTCAGGTCGGCCTGCACCTCCGGCGGATAGCCCTCGAAATCGCCATAGAGGTCGGAGATCGCCGCGGCCTCCTCCGCGACGTTGGACTCGACGTCCGAGTAGCTCTCCCAGGTGGCGACGGAGATCAGGCCGACGAGCAGGGCGTAGAAGACTCCGACGGCGGCGATGTAGGCGTTGACGAGATCGTTGTCGTCGCTGCAGTGCTTGCGTACCCAGGGCCGGGTCAGCTTCAAGCCGGCCAGGGAGAAGGTCAGGAATACGCTCACGATGAGGACGCCGAGCCAGAAGGTGGGGATCTCGTACAGCCAGAGCACAAGCCCGTTCATACGCGGACCCTCCGGAAAAAGACAGGATTGGATTGGAGGAGAGTTTAACGCAGAAGCTTCAGCTCGCCTTGCGCATCCGCTTCTCCGCCTCCTCGAGAGCCGACTTCAGGGCTTCGAGCTCTTCGTCTTCGAGCGGCTGGCCGCCGAAGCTCTCGCGGAGATAGAAGTCGATGACGCGGGCCGCCGGGGCCGCGGCGGCGGGATAGCGGGCCTCCGTCTCGCGGCGCACCGTGAGCGGCGGCACGGAAGGCGGCAGGGACGAGCCGAGACGGCGCCTCAGGGGGCGGTAGGCCGTGGTCGCCGTGAGCGGCGGCCGGAGGCGGAGGTAGAGGATCCAAACGGCCGCGGCCACCAGGGTCAACCCGAGCGCCACCGGGAGGGGCACGTCGGGGAGCCCGCGGCGCTCGTCCTTCCCCCGGGCTTCGGAGGGGCCGGGCGAGCCCAGGCCGGACGAGGGGCTCGGCGCCTCCTGCTTTTCGTCGCGCTTGAAGAAAGACCAGAAATCGCTCCACATCTCGCGCAGGCCGCTGAAGATGCGGAGCTGGTCGTAGAGGCCGAAGGTGAGGATGTAGCGGTCCCAGCGGAAGAGCACGAAGTCCCAGGCCTGCCGCGCCAGCAGGAGGCCGCCCTCGTTGGCCTCCCCCGGCCGGCCGGCGGGAGGCGTGGGATCGAAGATCCGCCAGCCCTCGCCGGGCAGGTAGGCCTCCACCCAGGCGTGGGCGTTGTTCTCCCGCACGATGTAATAGCCTTCGAACGGGTTGTACTCGCCGCCCAGGAAGCCCGTCACCAGCCGCGCGGGGACGCCCTGGGAGCGCAGCATCAGCACCATGGCCGAGGCGAAGTACTCGCACTGCCCGCTCCGGTAACGGAAGAGGAAGTCCTCGAGGGGGCTCTCCGTCGAGCGGCCCACGAAGTTGAGGGTGTAGGTGTAGTCCTCCGTCAGGTGGTCTTCGAGGCGCCGGGCGCGCTCGGCGGCCGAGCCCTGCCCCATCACCTGGGCTGCGAGAGCGGCGATGCGCGGCGTCACCCCGTGCAGGTCGAGCGAGGGGTCTGCGGGTCCCGCGGGAGCCGAGCCCGTGAGGACCGCCGAGCGGCGGGCGAGCCCGACCCGGTATTCCACCACCTCGAGCGGGGTGGTCGGCAGCGAGACGGCGCCACCCTCGTCGATCTGCAGCGACCGCGCGCGAGGCTCGACCAGGGTGGTCTCGACCGGCAGCGGCAGGCTGGAGCTGCGGAGCGGCTGGAGCCAGATGGTGGCCCAGTGAGAGGGCCGCAGCCCGGAGAGCTGGAAACGGAAGCCCTGGACGCGCTGCACGTTGCCGCGCGGGGGCGAGCGCCGCCAGGTGCCCTCCTGGTAGAGGTCGTAGCTCGCGGCCTTGAAGCGCATCTCGCGGTCCGGGTTGGCGGAGCCCTCTTCGAGCACGCGCATGGCGACCTCGCGGCTGCCGCGGATGCGCCCGATCGAGTCGAGCGTCACCTGGTCGGAAAACCCCGCGGCCTCGATCGTCAGGCCGCCGGTGCCGCCGCGGCCCACGATGAACGGCGCGCGCACGCGGGGCAGGAGCAGGAAGAGCGGCACGGCCAGGGCCAGGATGGCCGCCGTCGAAAGGAACAGGAACCCACGCAGCGGGATGTGGGCGAGCGTGGGGTCCTCGCGACCGAAGCCGGCCAGCACGTGGAGGAAGGCGAAGCGGGTGAGCAGCACCAGCGCGAGGGACAGGAAGGCGACCAGGTAGAGCACGATCGTCGGGTGGACGCTGGTACCCATGGCGGCCAGGAAGAGGAAGAAGATGCCGATCGACGCCTGCCACTTGTCGCGTTCGCGCACCACGGCGAACAGCTTCACCAGCACGGCGAAGAGGCCCAGGTGGAGCACTGGCCTCACCAGGCCGCTCCCGGCCGCCAGGTCGAGGAAGAACAGCGGCAGGTAGGCGAGCCCCAGGACGTTCATGCCCCACAGCGGCAGCCACCGCGGGGAATCGGCGCTCGCCCGCCGGAGGAAGTACACCACTCCCACCAGATAGAGGCCCACGGCCGGCCAGCCCAGGATCTCGTTGAACGGCAGCGGCACGGGGGCCAGCAGGGCCAGCCAGCCGAGGAGCAGCCGCTTCTGCCGCGCGAAGCTCATCCCGCGAGCCGCGCCGGGGAGTCGGCTTCCATGTGGACCCGGAGCTGAGGCGCCCGCGGGTCGGCCGAGGCGAGCGGCTCGCCGCCGCGCGGCCGGGGCTGGATCAGGGCCAGGGCTTCGAGCACGGCCAGGCGCTGGCGGCCGCCGCCGGCGAAGCCCAGGGTGTGGTCGCGCGTCACCAGCTCGACCTCGTACCCGCGCGCCAGATGGTCCAAGGCGATGGTGGCGGCCTCGCTGACCAACCGCTCGAACCGGCTCTGGTCGGCCGTTTCCTTGAGCTCGCCCACGGCGTTGTCGAAGAGGATCGAGAGGCGCCGGCTGCGCTCCGAGGCCCGCTCGGTGTAGAGGATCTCGCCCGTGCGCGCCGTGTGTTTGCAGTGGATGCCGCGCGGGTCGTCCCCCCCGCGGAAGAGGCGCAGGGCGTGGCGGGCGTGTCCCGAGCCG
>CAXTNS010000029.1:19909-22040 GCA_964245465.1 uncultured Thermoanaerobaculia bacterium | reverse complement strand
GATCTCGCCGGCGTTGAGGCGGGCGAGCTCCCTTTCCTGGCCACGGCGGGGACGGAGCCAGACGGCGAGCCGGCCCTCCAGGAGGATGAAGACGGAGTCCACGGGGACGCCCTGCTCGATGAGGACGCCGCCGGCCGGGATGAACCTCTTCGCCCCGGCTTTGAGCATCCATTCGACGTCGTCGTCGTTCAACTGGCCGAAGAGGAAGAGGACTTTTCTCATGGTGCGCTCCTCAGGCGATCTGACGCTCGGCCAGGTGGGCGAAGGGACCGTTGTTCCGGAGGAGGTCTCCGTAGGTACCCTCCTCCACGACCCGGCCATCGTCGATGACGTAGATCCGGTCGGCGTTCTGAATGGTGCTCAGGCGGTGGGCGATGACGATCCTCGTGGCTTTCAGGCCTTCGAGGCTGCGGCTGACGATTTCCTGGGTGCGGTTGTCGAGGGCGCTCGTGGCCTCGTCGAAGAGGATGATGCGCGGCCGGTGGACGATGGCCCTCGCGATCAGGATGCGCTGCTTCTGGCCTCCGGAAAAAGTCTCCGCCCCTTCGGAGATGACGGTGTGCATGCCCATGGGCATGGCCTTGATGTCTTCCTCCAGGCCCGCCATGCGCGCCGCTTCCCAGGCAGCGTCTACCCCTAAGTTCGCGCTGCCCATGATGTTGGAGAAGATGCTCCCCGCCATGGGTCGGCCGCTCTGGAGGACGACGCCGATCTGGCGGCGCACGGACTGGACGGCGAGCCCCGAGAGATCCTGGCCGTCGAAGTAGATGGAACCCACGGTTGGTTTCTCGAAGCCCAGGATCAGCCTAAGGCAGGTGGATTTACCCGCTCCCGACGGCCCCACCAGGGCGATGAACTCTCCGGGGCCGGCCCGGAAGGAGACGCCGTCGAGGATCAGCGGCCCGTCTTCCTGGTAGCGGAAGGAGACGTGGCTGAACTCGATCTCTCCGGCCAACTCGCCCGGCTCGGACTTGGATTCGTCCACCTCGGGGACGGTCTCCAGGATCGGCTCCAGGCGCTCGTAGACGGGCACCATGGCAAGGACGCTTGATATGAATCAAAAAATAGTAATAGTGGCCGCCAGGAACTGGCCGAAGGCGGCGTTGAAGGCCAGGAACTCGCCAATGGGCAGGGCCGCTTTGGAAGAGGAACCAACCACGGCGAAGACCACCATGGACGTGAGCACCCCATACAAGGCGTTGAAGGTGGTCTGGGCGTTGGCCGCCCGCTGGGCCGCCAGAGCCCTGCGCCGCTGCTCCGCGAAGCGCTCGGCCCAGCGGGCGAAGGCCCGGGCCTCGGCGCCCGCCACGCGGAGCTTGGCGATGCCGTGGATCAGTCCGAAGAGGAGGCTGGCGATCTTTCCCTGGAGATCGAGGAGGGCCCTCTGGTGGCGGAGCTGGAGCCAAGTCAAGGCCGCCGTCACACTCGCCAAGGCGGCCACCAGGGCGGTCGCCATCAGGGCCAGCCGCCAACTGTAGTAGAAGAGGAGTGCGAAGCTGAACACGGAGAAGACGGCCGCCAGCAGGGAGGTCAGGACGTTGCCCGTCAGCATCTCCCGGATGGCGTTGACCCCCAGGGAACGGTTGGCGAGGTCGCCCACGGTGAAGCGGCGGAAGAAGGAGACGGGGAGCGAGAGCAGCCGGTCCCAGACGGCCGCCTGTACGGAGCCGTCCACCTTGCCCCCCAGGCGCAGCACGGCGATGCTGCGGGTCACCTGGAAGACCGTGGCGGCGAGGGCGCTGGCGATCAGGGCGAAGGTGATCTGCCCGAGTTGGCCGCGGTCCGCGCCGGGGATCACGTTGCCGAAGACGTGGCCGGTCAGGATCGGCACCAGGAGGCCCAGGAGACCGCCTAGGGCGCCCATCAGCAGGATGGTGGAAAGGTCTCCCCGGCGCCCCCGGAGGACCATGCGCAGCAGGTCCTCCCGGGTCAGGGGCCGCTCGGGCAGGGGCGGATAGAGCATGTGGGCGTCGCCGGCCAGGGTCTCGGCCAGGGCGGCGCCGACCGGTTCCCGCGTCCGCTCGACGGGATCGACGATCTCGTAGCTCCGGGCGGAGGTGGGCAGCAGGGCTACGGGGCGCTTGACCTTCTGCTCGGCGTCGAGAAAGCGGAAGCCCACCAGAGGACCGTT
>CAXTNS010000029.1:14810-19899 GCA_964245465.1 uncultured Thermoanaerobaculia bacterium | reverse complement strand
AGCGCACCCGCGAGGCCGCGCAGATCTGGGCCAGCCGGTCCCCCTGACGGGGTCCGGCCTGCCAGTCGGGCAGGGCGCGGATGGCGATGCCCTGCGCCTCTCCCACCAGCCGGGCGGCGGAAAGCATGGGATCGGGCGCCTCCTCCAGGGCCACGCTCCCCTGGGAGAGCGGCCGGAGCACGGAGGCGAGCCGGGCGTAGGCGCTCCGCAAAGTCGAACGGTCGAGGTCCACCTTGCGGTCCAGCCGCTCGCGCTCGCGCTGGTCGGCCCGTCCGGTCTGGAGGGCGACGTAGCGCAGGCAGAGGTCGTGGAAGCGGTCGAGACCCTGCCAGAGATCGCCCGCTGTATGAGAATCCCGCAGAACGTCCGCGGTCCACGACGAGGAGATCCGGGCCTTTCCGGAGCTGACCAGCCAGATTCCTTCGGGAATGGGGACCAAGCCCCCGTCCAGAGCCAGTCCGTCCTCGCCCAGCAGGCGGGAGGTCCCTTCCAGGTGGCGCACCCAGGCCACGCCCTCCCGGGGGCGGGCGAACTGCCCGGCCTCCACGAGGTGCGTCTCGGCACCGGGCCGCAATTCCTCGAAGGCTTTGGGACCGGCCCCACGGGTGATCTCTCCGAAGAGCCCGGCCAGCCAAGCGTCGAGCCGCGCGGAGAGATCCGCTGCTACCGCGGGATCGCGGGCCAGGTCCCGAAGCTCAGTCTCGGAAAGCCGCCGCAGACGGGTGCCGGTACGGCCCACGGCAAGGAGGCCGAGACCGCCGTGACCGTTCTGCCGTTCCCCGTCGAGACCGCAGAGCATCTGTCCGGCCGAGGCCGTCCAGAGGTGGGTGCGCGGTCCGGACGCATCACGTGGCACGGCGAAGACCTCGACGGTCCCCATCTCGATCAGCCAGACGTCCCGGCGATCTCGGCCATCCCGGCGAGAATCGAGAGGCAAGGGGGCGTTGCCGGCAAGCTCGAGGTCCTCGCTCATGGCTCACTCGGCGCTGATGAGACGGGCGTAGGGGCCGTCCATCGTCTTGAGCTGCTCGTGGGTACCGCGCTGGACGACCTTGCCGCGTTCCAGGACGATGATCTCGTCGGCGTCCCGGATCGTGCTCAGGCGGTGGGCCACGATCAGGCAGGTGCAGCCGCGCCGCCTCAGAGCCTCGTCAATCCGGCTCTCGGTGGTGGGATCGAGGGCGCTCGTGGCCTCGTCGAGCACCAGGAGGTTAGGCCGGCCTACCAGGGCGCGGGCGATCTCCAGTCGCTGGCGCTGCCCGCCACTCCAGTTGGCGCCACCCTCCTCGACGGGGCTCTCGTAGCCACCGGGGCGTGCCGCGATCTCCTCGTGGATCGAGGCGTCCTTGGCCGCGGCCACCAACTCGGGCAGAGGAATGGTGGAATCCCAGAGCGTCAGGTTTTCCCGCACGGTCCCCTCGAACAGGAAGACGTTCTGATCCACGGACGCCAGGGAATTGGTCATCACGTCCGGTGGGATCCCGGAGCGGCTCCGGCCGTCGAAGAGGATCTCCCCCTCCCAGGGCTGGTAGAGGCCCGTGACCAGCCGGGCGAGGGTGGACTTGCCGCTGCCCGATCCGCCCACCAGGGCCACCCGGGACCCGGGCTTCAGCGAGAGGCTGAGCCCTTCGATCAAAGGCGGGTCGAGCCGGCTATAGCCGAAGGAGACGCTTCGCAGCTCCAGGTGGCCGGCCAGCTTGACCGGACCCTCCTCGACCTGTTCCCCAGGTGTGCTCCCCATGTCCACCAGGGTCGGATCGATCCGGTAGCGCAGCACGTCGTCCAGGCGGTTCATGTCCCCTTCGACCATCTGGAGCTTGCCGCCGAGGCTCACCAAGCGATTGACGGGCGCGATGAACAGGGCCATGAGGAGCTGGAAGGCCACGAGCCCGCCCAAGGTCATGTCGCCGTTCATCACCCTCAAGCCCCCGATCCCCAGGATCAGGGCCGTGTTGACGGCCGCCAGCAGGGGCGGCACGGCGTCGAGCATCTGGGTGTAGCGCTCCAGCTCCTGCCGGCCGTTGACGACCTTGGCCTGGTAGCCGGCCCAGCGGGTGAAGAGGTCGGACTCGCCGCCCGTGGCCTTCAGGGTCTCGATGGTCTGGAGGCCGCCAATGGCCGTGCCCAGGAGCTTGCCCTGGTCCTGTGCGAGGCGGCGGTTGCCGTCCACCCGCTTGCGCGAGACCCAGCGGAGAGCGGCCACGTTGAGGGACACGATGGCGATGCCCACCAGGGTCAGCACGGCGTCGTACTGAAACAGGACGGCGGCGAAGAAGACGATCATGAGGGCGCCCAGGGCGTTGGTGGCCAGGTCGCGCGAGAGGAGCTGGGCCACGCGGTCGTTGATCGCCACCCGGGAGCTGATGTCGCCCGCGTAGCGCTGGCTGAAGAACTCGGTGGGGAGCCGCAGGACGTGCCAGAGGAAGCGGCTCGAAGCCCCCACGGCCATCCGGGTCTCCAGCCGCAGGAGATAGGCCTGCTGGAGCCAGGTGAGGGCTCCGGTCATCAGGGCGGCGAGCCCCATGGCGAGGAGGAGGGGCGGCAGCCAGTCGCGCCGGTTCTCCAGGAGCACGCTGTCGATGAACACCTTGGAGAAGACGGGGGTGGCCAGCCCGGGGATCACCAGGGCCAGGCCGGCGAGCAGGACGAAGGCGAGCGCCGCCCGCGCGCCTTCCAGCCGGCGGCGCAGCGCCGGGATCAGCCGGGGCGGCTCGCCTTTCTTCTCGAAGCCGGGCCCCGGCTGGAAGGTGAGGACGACCCCCGTGAAGGCTTGGTCCAGCTCTTCTTCCGTGACCTGCCGGGGCCCCGTAGCCGGGTCGTTCAGGTGGACCTTGGCTTTGCCGCGTTGACCGCCGAAGCCTTCCAGCACCACGAAGTGGTTGAAGTTCCAATGCAGGATCATGGGCGGCTGCATGGTCCGCAGGCTCTGGGGCTCTTTCTTGAACCCCTTGGCTTCCAGGCCGTACTGGCGGGCGGCCTTGACGACGTTGCTCGCCTTGCTGCCGTCGCGCGAGACGCCGCAGGCGATCCGCAGCTCCTCGAGCGGGACCCAGCGGCCGAACGAAGCCAGCACGATGCCCAGGGCCGCAGCGCCGCACTCCACGGCTTCCATCTGGAGGACGGTGGGTGTGCGCCGGGGTCGCATCAGAAGCCCAGCTTCTCCCGCACCTTGGGGACCAGAAGGTTGACAGGGGCTTCCTGGCGCACGACCACGTCGCCCGTGGCCAGGGTGCCGCTGCTGATCTTGACGCTGGGACCCGTGGAGGAGGACCACCGGAAGCCTGACGGTGTCAAGGCGTTGCGCTCCAGGGCCACGTTCACCTGGAGGGGCGGCCCTTCCGCCATCAGTTTCTGAACCAGCGCCTCGTTGCCCAGCAGGCGGACCATGCCGCGCGAGGTCGAGGGGTACTCCGCGGCCCAGGTGACCCGGCCCAGAATGGAGCCGAATTCCTCCCGCTTGACGGTCGAGGGCGAGACCCGGACGGCCATTCCAGGCTCGATCCGCTTGCCGGCCGTGGCGGGAACGAAGAGCACCGCCATCAGATCCTCCGAGACCACCTCCAGGTTCAGCAGGGGGGTGCCGGGGCTGACCACGTCCCCCCGGTCCACCAGCAGCTCCAGGACACGGCCGGCCCGGTTGGCGACTACGCGGGCCGTCTCTCCCAGGCGTGCCTGCTGCTCCCGCAGCTCGATGTCGAGGTCGCGGATCTCGGCCTCGCGGGACTGGACCTGCTGGTCTGCTTGCTGCTCGGATTCGACTCTTTTGAGATCCAGGCCGTTGAGCTCCAAACGGGCGCTCGCGATCTGGTCCTGGACCGTGTTCAGGCTCTGCTCGGAGGCCAGGAGGGTCTGCTTGGTGATGAGGCCGTCCTTGAGGAGGTCCCGCTCGGAGGCGATCCTCTGGCGGGTCAGCTCCGCCTGCCTTTCGAGGGCCCGGATCGTCTGTTGGAGGTTGGCCCTCTGCTGGGCCAGATCCCGGTCCCGGAGATGCCCCTGCTCACCGGCGTAGCGCACCAGGTCCTGGTACTTCGCGCGGGCATCGACAAGCCTCTCGCGCGAGTCCTGGATCTGCCGCAGAAGCTCCTCCTGCCGGATGCGGGCCACGACCTGCCCCTTCTCGATCACGTCCCCGACGGAAACCAGAATCTCCTCGACCTGGCCGTTCTCCGCGGCCACGACGCTCGTGACGCCACCCCGCCGCAGCAGGATGCCCTCGCCCCGGGCTTCCGTGGGGATGGAGCCGAAAACGCCCCAGGCCACGGAAGTGAGGAGCAGGAGCCCCAGGGCTCCCAGGGCGAGCCAGCCTTTGGGATCCGTCACCTGCAGGAGCTGGTCGAGCTGCTCGGGAGAGGACAGCCTCTCCAACGCCACCTTGCGGAAGATCACGGCTCGCCTCCTGCCTGGAACGGGATCGTGGTGAGCTGGCTGAGCTGAACGGCGCCAGGGTCCGTGCTGGGCAGGAGCGTCCCCGTCTCGAAGCGCAACTGGGCCAGGGCGACAGCCAGGGCCAGGTGAGCCGAGACCCGAGACTGCCGCGCGGCGGTCAGCCGGTCCCGCTGGGAGATCAGGTCGATGAGGGTCGAGGTACCGGCCCGGAGCTTCTTCTCCTCGTTCTCGACCGCCCGCTCGAACAGCCGCACCGCTTCCGTGGCCCGGTCGAGCTGCTGGGCGTCACGGGCCACGGCGTCGAGGGCCACGGGGACGTTGGCCCCGATTTGCCGGGAAATCAGGTCCGCGAAGAGCGCGCTCTGCTCCCGGGCCTCCTCGAGCTGGATCAGGTCACCCCGTGCCCGGCTGTTCAAAGTCGGCCACGACAGGGCAAGAGACAGCCCTGAGCTGACACCCGGGACGTTGCGGTAGAGAGGCGAAAAAAAGCTGTTGGCCCCTGCTCCCTGCACCAGTCCCGAGTAGCTGGGAGTGAAGATCAGATCAACCTGGGGCTTGAGGGCGTTGTCCGCGGCTTTGCGAAGGAATTCAGCAGCGCTCCGGCGCTCCCGGGCGGCCTGCAGATCGGCCCGCCGCTCCAGGGCCCGGGAGATCCAGAGCGGATGGTCCCCAGCAGAAGGCACGGCAGAGGCGGTCACCGTGG
>CAXTNS010000029.1:12659-14800 GCA_964245465.1 uncultured Thermoanaerobaculia bacterium | reverse complement strand
GCGCCTGGCGCTCCTCAAAGAAGTCCCGCTCGCCACCGATGCGGGCCGTCTCCTTGGCGACCACGTTCGCCTCGACCTGTACCAGATCGGCCGCTGGGACGACGTCGGCCTCAATCAGCTTGCGCGTGGTCTCGAACAGGTCGCGGGCCCGCTCCTCGCTCTCGCGGAGGATCTCCAGATTGAGGAGAGCGGCCCGGGCCTGCCAGTACTGCGCGATGACCGTCAGGGCCCGCTCCGAGGTGGTCTGCCGCAGGTCCAGCTCGCTCGCGGCCACCTGCCGCTCCGCCGAACGCTCCGGGGCGACGTTGGCCTCTCTCCCGCGGCCTCGCAAGAGCGGCTGCCGGAGAGTGAAGGCGACCGTACCCAGGTTGGCGGCCTCGGTACCGGCCGCGCCCTCTTCCGTGCGCGTGAGCTGGACCTCCGGTTCAATCGACAGGCCCGTGCGGAACCGCTTCGTGAGCCCCAGGCTGTTGGTGAGGATGCTCCGTTCCCGGCTCGTGCCCTCCGACAGGGGGTCGTCCGTCCGGCTCTGATCCAGGCTGGAAAGCAGGACCGGATCGAAGAGGGCCTGAGTGCCGAGCAGGGCCCCTCGGGAGGACCGGACACGGCTTTCCTCGATCGACAGGTTGGGATCCTGGTCCAGCATGAGCTGGATCGCGTCGACGAGGCCGATCCTGGGAGCTGCGGGGGATTGAGACGGCTGGGATGACGGAGGGGACTGAGCCAGGGCGGCGCCCCTCGCCGCCAAGCAGAGGAGGAGGATCGAGAATCGAGACAGCGCGGAAGAAATCGTCGAATCCATAACCCGTCCTTCGGCATCTTACATGGTTCTGTTGCCGGACAGGCTGGGCTAGGCTACCACCATGGTCTCAGGTCCTCCAGCCGAGCACCTCGCCCTCCTGGGCGCCTCGCCGGAGGAGGTCCGGGAGTTGCTGGCCTACAACGAGAACGTCTTCGACCTCGGAGCGCTCGGCCCGGAGACGCGGTTTCCGCTCCCGGATGAGCCCTTCGTGGCCTTTTGGGAAGAAAGGGTGCGGGAAAGCCGGCTCCGCGGCCCTGGGAATGCCTTCGCCGTGCTGCGGGAACACCTGCCCCAGCTCGCCTTTCCCATCCGCCAGGGGATCAGCGAGACCGAGCCCTACCGCGCCGCCACCCGGCGGGGTGTGCCTGTCGAATCGATCCCAGAAGCGGCTGGCCTGGAGCTGGAGCATCCCGAAGCCATGGAATTGGAGATCTACGAGAGCCCGGCGGGCCGCATTCCCCTGTTGATCGCCCGGCGCCGGCCGGAATTCACGGCCCTGATCCAGGCTCTGACGAAACGGAACGAGCCCGTGCCCGTGCCCGACTCACAGGGCGCCCTCATGGTGTCCGGCTACAACAACTGGAGCCGCGTCGCCGAGCTGCGCCGGGCCTGGGAAGCACAAGACCCGTCCGAGCGCGAGACCGCCACGTGGACCGAGGAATTCCAGCGCATCCAGGGCCGGCGCGAGCTGTACCAGGACCGCTTCATCCTGCTTTCCGACGGCCCTTATAGCGCGGTGCCCGCGGCCGATCTGGGTCTCGAGGACGAGGAGTGGCGCTTACTCTCCCTGGCCATCCGGCGCGACCACGAGTGCAGCCACTACTTCACCCGCCGGCTCTTCGGCTCCATGCGCAACAACGCCCTGGACGAGCTGATCGCCGACTGGGCGGGCCTCACTGGCGCCATCGGACGGTTCCGCGCCGCCTGGTTCCTGCGCTTCCTGGGGCTGGAGGATTACCCCCGCTTCCGCCCCGGCGCGCGGCTGGAGATCTATCGGGGAGACCCGCCGCTGTCGGACGGGGCCTTCCGCGTCCTTCAGCGGCTCCTTGTGGCCGCCGCCGAGAACCTGGAGCGGCTCGACGCCCGGCTGGCGGAGATCCCGCGGACACCGGCCGGAAGGGCTCTGGCCATCGCCTCCCTGGCCTCCTTGAGACTGGAAGACCTGGCCTCCGAGAACGCCGAGGACCTCCTCAGCCGGGCCGCGAGGACGTTGGCCGCCACGGCATGGCCCAACGGCGACCAGTGGCTGTCCTGGGGGAAGTAGAGGACGTCTCCCCGTGCCGCTCTCGCGCGGAAGACCGGCGTAAGGTCCACGAATTCATCCTGTCCTACGAGGCCT
>CAXTNS010000029.1:11876-12649 GCA_964245465.1 uncultured Thermoanaerobaculia bacterium | reverse complement strand
TCTGGTGGAATAGGCCGGAGGGATAGGCCAGGGTGGCCGTCGCATCCTCTCCCAGCCTCGTCCGGAGGAGCCGGCGCAGCGAGTACAGGGCATTTCGGGTGAAGGAGCGGAGGAAGAAAGAGTGGTTCCGCCGCGACAGCTCGTTCCAGACGGGCAGGGCCTTCTGATACCGCTCCACGTCCTGAAGGTCGTTGCCCTCGAAGAAGGCCCACACGCAGGTGCGGGGATGGAGCGGCAGGCCGTAGCGCCGCAGCACCTCCAGCTCCTGCTGCGGGCCGTACCACGACTGTCCCAGGTTGACGACCCGCGCGCGGAGATCGCTGGCCAGACGCGAGGTCACCAGCTCCGGCGCCGTCACACCCCAACCCTCGATGAAGGAATCCCCCACCACCACGACGTCCGCCGAGCGGACGTCCAGCCGGTTGCGGAACCCGTTCCGGTCGTACTGGTAGCGCACGCCGTCCCAGACGAAGTCGTCGTGGGGCCGGTGAAGATGGAGCAGCGTGGGATCGGCGAGGTTTCCGGGATGGCTCCAGGGCTGGGCCGCCGGCGTGCCGAAGACGACCCGGAAATCCACCATGTGCACGAGCACGAGCGTCTCCAGGAGCCCCACCAGAAGCAGACCCGAGACGCTCGCCACCACGAATCCTTTCGCCAGCTCGCCCCGGCGGCGCCGCGAGAGGGCGAGGACGGCAGCCCAGCCCAGGAGATAACAGGCGAGAATCCCGGCCAGCAGATACAGATTGGGGGATCGGCCCGGGCTCGCCCAGAGG
>CAXTNS010000029.1:2816-11866 GCA_964245465.1 uncultured Thermoanaerobaculia bacterium | reverse complement strand
CACAGCCCTCCCAGGCGCGCCAACCGGAACGTTGCTCGACCCATGCGGCGCCAAAGAGAGCAAGAGGCGGGCCAGCCCTTCCATGTCCGGCCGTGGCAGACTGAGAGGGTGGCGTACGGCGAGCCCGCGCTGCGGGCCATCCTCCTGGGGGCGAGCAACCTCAAGATCTCCCTCCCGTTCCTCCTCGCCAGCCTCCGGCAGCGGGCCGGAGGACCGGTCGAGGCGCTCGCCGCCTGTGGCCATGGCCGGTCCTACGGCGCCTGGAGCCGCTTCCTCTTCGTCCGCCGCCTGCCCGGCATCGCCGCCTGCGGCCTCTGGCCGGCTCTCGAAGCCCTTCCTCCCCGCCGCAATGTCCGCAGGGTCGCTTTACTCACGGATGCCGGCAACGACCTTGTCTACGGCGCGAGCCCCGGGGAGATCGCCGGCTGGATCGGCTCCTGCCTCGCCCGGCTGGCCCCCCAGGAAGCCGATACCGTGCTGACCCTCCTCCCCTTGCCCCGCTTGGAGAAGCTGACTCCACGTCAGGTCCGGCTCGCCGTCTCCATCCTCTTCCCGGGACGGCCCGCGCCCTGGCCGGGGCTCCTCGACCGCGTCCGCGACCTCGACGACCGGCTGCGGAGGATGGGAGAACGGTACGGAGTCCGACTCGTCGAGCCCGAGGCGGCTTGGTACGGTCTCGATCCCATCCACCTGCGCCGGAAAGTGCGGCGACAGGTGTGGGACCAGGTTCTCTCCCTCTGGTTCCCGGACCCGCCCACCGGTCCGCAAGGCCTCCAGCCGCGCATCCCCTGGTTCTGCGCTGAAGAAGTCCGTCTCGGCGGCTTCAATCTCCGCACGGCTCAACCCGCCCTGCGGTTTGAGGATGGGACGGCCGTGAGCTTCTATTGACCTACCCGATCTCCCGGCTTTCCCCATCCTCTGGAATCCACAGCCGACCGTCCGGAATGCCGCCGCCCTTGCGCGATCGCGGAGGCCCGCCCGGGAGACGGTGCCGTGGTCCAGAGAGTCGAGGTGGGTGGCGATGACGAGGCTCTTCGTCGCGGCCCGACAGACTTCCACGGTCTGGGTGGCGTCCATCACGATCAGCACGCCCTCACCCCAGACGGCGCCGCTGGAGTGGGTGACGATCACGTCCGGCCGGAAGCGCTCGATCGTCTCCCGCACGGGCTCGTACCAGATGGTGTCTCCCGCCCAGTAGACCGTGGGCTCGTCCTCTGCCTGGAGGACGAAGCCCATGACCGATCCCATGTCCGCGAGTACCGCGCCCGTCCCATGCTGGCCCGGCGCACGGGTGACCACGATCCCCCGCCATTCCACCGAGCCCTCGACCGGCGTCACGTCCTGAAAGCCGTGCCCGCGGATGGCGTCCTCGTCCCCCGGCTGGCAGAGGACGGGCAGGTCCTTGGGCAGGAGGCGCTGGGCTTCCGGATCGAAGTGGTCGGAATGGAGATGGGAGACGATCACCAGCTCGACTCCCGCCATGACCTTCCCGGGAGGGACCGGCAGCTCGATCAGCGGATTCTGGGACCGTCCCGTGAACGACGGCCGGGAATGCTGGGGCGCGAAGTAGGGATCGACGAGCAGCTCGCGTCCAGCGTAGCGGAGGCGCAGCGTGGCGCTGCGGATGAGCTGGAAACGCATGGGTGTCAGTGGACGTCGGCGTTGACCGCGGGCTCGGGCTGGCAGAAGGGCAGGCCAGGGTCATGGCGGAGCCGCTTAAGGAAGGCGGCGACGCCGGCCACCACCTCGAGGCTCGCCCGTTCGGCCGCGGCGGCCTGGCAGAGATAGGAGAGCGCCGCCAGGGCCTCGCGGTGGATCTGATTCGCGGAGAAGATGGCGAGCACCCGTTCGGCGGTCTCCCGGAGCTCGGCCGTCCGCCCCTGCTCGGCATAAAGCGAGGCGAGGTCGAGGGAGACGAGGGCGGTGTCGAACGCCGCGTTCTCAGCGAGGAAGCCCTGCCGCGCGGCCATCAGATGCGCCTCCGCCTCGGGTGCTTGGCCGAGCCCGTGTGCGATCTTGCCGGCCACCCAGCGACGGCGGTTCTGCATGTGGGCGTCGGGGAAGCGGGTATAGAAGGGCCGAGCCTGAATGAACAGGCCATGGGCCTCCATGAAGCGGCCGGCTTCCGCCAGGTTGGTGATCAGGTTGTGCTGAGCGCTCAGGAGAAGCCGGGGTTCCCGGGTGGCGTCGATCAGTGTAAGTGTCTCGTGAAGGAGGGGGATGGCCCGCTCTGGGTTCCCGGCATGCTCGTGAAGGGTCGAGAGCTTGATCAGGATCCTCGCGGCGCGGTGGGTCTCTCCGATGTCGCGGTACACGCGCAACGCCCGCATCAGCAGATGCAGGGCCGAGTCGAATCTCCGCTGATCTCGCAGCAGCGAAGACTTCAGGTCGAGCAGGAGAGCCCGTTCAAGGGGATCGCCGGTCCCCTTGCGCAAATGGCTGAGGGCCGTGTCGAAGGCAATTTCCGCTTCCCGGAGGTCCGAAGCCACGCGGTGGGCGTTCCCAACGTACCCCCACGTGCGGCCTCGCAAATCTTCGATTCGCTCCGCTCCGTAGTAGTCGGCGTCCAGACAGTCCGCGAGGGCGAAGGAGAGCCGGGCGAGGTCCATCGCTTGGTGGGGTTCCTCGATTGTCTCTTCCCGCACCCTCTCGATCAGCCGCTCGAGCAATCCCCACGTCTGGAAACGGGGGTGGTTGCGCATCAGCATCTCCCGGCGCTCGGGCGGATGCTCCAGCAGCTCGACGACGCGTCTGGGAGCTTCGGCCCGCTCGACCGCCAGAGCGCGCGCATGGATCAGCAGCGATCTCTCCGCGGCCTCGATGGCCGGCCCGTAGTCGACTACATCCAGGGCCGTGGGCCACGGCAGAATGTCCGCCATCCCCCTACTCCTGCGTGATGCAGGTGCGCGGTCCACCAGGGAAAGAATCCGCTCCCGGCAGCGCTGGCACTGCGCCAGGTGGTCCACCACCGAGCCGTCCCCCTCGGAGAGAGTGGCAGCGAATTCTTGCAGCACCTGGTCGTGAGGATGGATCTTCACGGGCGCCCTCCCGAAGGCATGCCTTACATGATAACTCCCTGTGGCAAAAAATACGCCAGGCTCAGGGACGCTTCGTAGATTCCCCCCGCCCGGACAGGACACCCGGGCGGGGACCTTCACGGGTAATGTCCTTTGAAGAAACAAAATCAGTTATTACAGGAGCTTGGCTTGCCATCAGGATCGATGCCGCAGCCGTACTTCTGCTGCTGCGAGCCGTCGTCCTGCCGGGGTGCTGCCGGCTCTACCGGCCGCAGCCGGCTGACCAGCCAGTTCCAGGCGGCATCCAGCACGCTTGCGGCCTCGGACACCGCAGAGCCGGCGGGACGGGCTGGCAGGGCCTGCGCGGACCCTACCGTCAGACAGACGAAAACGAAGGCGCTGAGAAGGCAACGAATAAAACGGGACATACTCCATCTCCTCTCCGGGTTCCCCGAGCGTGGCCCCCATGGCCGCGAAAGGGGTAAACCCCCCTATAAGAAAGAGTGGCACGGTTCTGCACAAAACGATCCGCGAGGCGGGGAAAAGGTACGCTCCGCGCCGGGTTGACGCTCCCCGTGGGCTCCCGCTAAGCTCTCCAGGCCTCTCTTCACGGCAATTTCGCAGGAATTTCTATGAATTCTTCGCAATATGACGCCCTCGTGATCGGCGGTGGTCCCGCCGGCTCCACCGCGGCCCTGGTGATGGCCCGGGCGGGCCTGCAGGTGCGGGTTCTGGAGCGCTCCACGTTCCCCCGCTTCCACATCGGCGAATCGTTCCTCCCGCGCAACATGGAGCTCTTCCGCGAGCTGGGGCTCGAGGAGGGGCTGCGGAAGATCCCGCAGGTCGAGAAGCACGGCGCGGCCTTCGCCACCGCGGACGGCAAGAACGAGGTGCTCTTCCCCTTCTCCCTGGGGCTCCTGGGCGGTGAGACCGTGGTCTTCAGCATCGAGCGGGCACCGTTCGACGCCCTGCTGCTCGACGGCGCCCGCGCGGCCGGGGCCGAGGTGACCGAGGGCCGGGCCGCCAAGGCCTTCCCGCGGCTCGAAGACGGCGACGTGAAGGTGGTGACGGACGACGGCGAGGAGATCGCCGCCCGCTGGCTGGTGGACGCGAGCGGACAGGCGACCGTGCTCGGCAAGCACCTGGGCACCCGGCGCGTCCTGCCGAACCATCGCAAGGTCGCCTACTTCGGCCACTTCGACGACGTCATCCGGCGCGAGGGGATCGGCGGCGGCTTCCCCACCATGGTGATGTTCGACGAGGGGTGGTTCTGGGTCATCCCGATCAGCGAGCGCCGCACCAGCATCGGCCTGGTGCTGGACGCCGACACGGCCCGCGGGCTTGGCATCCCGGCCGACCGCATCCTCGCCTGGGCGATCGCCCGCGCGTCCTACGTGCGGCGCATCACGGCCCCCGCCACGTTCGTGGGGACGACCCACGTGAACGCCGACTTCAGCTACCGCTGCCAGCCCTACGCGGGACCGGGCCACTTCCTGGTGGGGGACGCCGCCACGTTCATGGACCCCATCTTCTCGACCGGCGTCTGCCTGGGGATGATGAGCGGCGCCCGCGCCGGCGAGGGGATCCTCTCGATCCTGCGCCAGGGCGCGAGCCCGGACCGGGTGCGGCGGGACCACGCGCGTTTCATTGCGCAGAGCACGGCCCCGTTCTTTCGGATGATCGAGCTCTACTACCAGCACTCCTTCCGCGAGCTGTTCCTGGAAGGCCAGGGGCCGCTCCAGGTGCACCGGGCCATCATGTCGGTTCTGGCGGGCAACGTGTTCCCGCGGCCGGCGTTCGCCCTGCGCTGGCGGCTCAAGATGTTTGAGCAGCTCGTGCGGCTCAACCGCCGGTTCCCTCTGGTCCCCCGGCGGGGGCGTTTCTCGCTGTTCAACGCCGAACCGGTCTCTTCCATGGAGCCCACGGGAGATCTGGAGCCCGTCGCCAGCTCCGGATGAGCAGGTTCACCGTCGAAATCCCCGCTTCGAGCCCCTGGTTCGAGGGGCACTTTCCCGGCCACCCGATCCTCCCGGGCATCGCCCAGCTCGCCCTCGTGGAGAGCGCGCTGGGAGCGCCCCTGGCGGAGGTGCGGGCGGTCAAGCTGCGCCGTCCGGTCGGACCGGGCGAGGTCCTGGATCTGTCCCTGGGCGACCCGGACGGAGAGGGCTGGACCCGGTTCGAGCTGCGCCGCGAGGGGGAAGCGGTCAGCTCGGGAGCTGGTCGGACCGTTCCCTTGATATCTTCTCCAGCCCTGCCTCCGCCCGGCGATTTCTCCCCCCTTGAGGATCTCCTTCCCCATGCCCCTCCCTCGCGCCTCATCCGGGGGACGATCGAGACATCTCCAGAAGGGATCGTGGCCGTTGCGGAGGTCCCGCCCGGGCACCCTCTCGTCAAGGATGGATTCGCTCCGGCCCTCCTCGGCATCGAGGCCGCGGCGCAGGCCGCGGCGGTCCTGGAGGCGCTCCAGAGGACGGCCGATCCGGGGCCCCGGATCGGCTACCTGGTGGGTATCCGCGAGGCCCGGCTCCAGGGAGCCTTCCCCGCCGGCCGGCCCTTCCGCGTCACGGCCCGGCTTCAGGGTGGCGCGTTCCCGCTGTCGATCTACGAGATTGCGGCGGAAGGGATCGTGACAGGGACGATCAGCACGTACGTCACTACTCGTGGCGACGCTACTCGTGGCGAATGATCGCCATGGGATCGACGCGGGTAGCCGAGTAGGCGGGCAGCGAGCTCGCGGCGAGCCCCACGAGCGCCAGCAGGACGGCCACGGAGGCGAAGACGCCGGGATCGGTGGGCGCCACGCCGAAGAGCAGCCCGGAGAAAATCCCGGTGGTCAAGATGCTGGTGGTCCAGGCGGCCGCGAAGAGCCCGAGCACGAGCCCGGCGAGCGTCAGCCCGAGGCCCCGCCGGAGCACCATGACGATGATTTCCGAGGCCCGGGCCCCCAGGGCCATGCGGATCCCCAACTCGCGCGTTTGGCGGCTGACGGCGTAGGACAGGGTGCCGTAGAGCCCGGTCGCGGTGATCACCACGGCCAACAGGCTGTAGGCGCCGAACACCCAGGAGAAAAGCCGCGGCAGGGACAGCACCTCGCTGAATTCGTCGTCGAAGCGGCTCACCTGGATCGCCAGGCCGGGATCGAGCTTGCGCAGGATGGCCCGGATACGGTCCACGGCCTGGAGCGGGTCCCCCGCCGTCTTCACCTGCAGCGTCAGGGCGGGCTGGTAGACCTGTGCGAGCGGCGTATAGAAGTAGGGCTTCAGGTCCCCCTGCAGATCGACGACCCGGACGTTGCTGGCCACGCCCACGACCTCCCGGACCTCTCCCGTGGCGGCCATGACGATGCGCTCTCCCAGCGGGTTTCGGCCCGGCCACAGGGCATGCGCCAGGGTTTCGTCGACGATCAGGACGGCGGGCGACCCCGCCCGGTCGAGGTCCGAGAAATCCCGGCCGCGCACCAGCGGGATTCCCAGGGTCTGGAAGTACCCCGGAGAGATCACGTTGAATTCGCTCCAGAGCGGCTTGCCCCCAGCCGCGGGCTTTCTCTCCGGCTGTAGGCCCATGAAACCGGCCGTGCCGTCGGGGATCGACAACAACACCCGGGAAGCCAACGCCGCCGACCATACCCCCGGCAGCTTGCGCACCTGTGGCAGGAGCTGGCCGTACAGGTCGAGACCCCGGGCGTCGGGCAGCCCCCGCAGGGACAGGTCGATCCGCACGTTCAGGATGCCCGAGCTGTCGAACCCCGGATCGATCAACTCCAGGTTCCGCAACGTCCGCACGAAGAGGCCGGTGATGACGAGGAGCAGCAGCGAAACCGTCACCTGCCCTACGACCAGCATCTCCTGCAAACGGGTGCGACCCCGGTCCTGGCCGCCGCCGGTCCGGCGCAGGAGTGGCACCACCTGCCGGCGCGTGGACCAAAGCGCCGGGATCAGTCCGAAGAAGATCCCGGCGGCGAGCGAGAGGGCCAGGGTGAACGCCACCACCCGGCCGTCGATGGCCAGGTGGCTGATCCTGGGGAATGATTTCCCGAGGGGGATTCCCTGGAGGGCGTCGACCGTCCAGAGCGCCATCAGGAACCCGACGGTCCCGCCGATCAGGGCGAGGGCTACGCTCTCGGTAAGGAGCTGCCGGATCAGCCGGCCGCGGGTGACCCCCAGGGCCAGCCGCACCCCGATCTCCTCCTGCCGTGCCGCGGCCTTGACCAGCAGCAGCCCTCCCAGGTTGGCGCAGACCACCAGCATCAGAAGGGCCACCACGGCGGAGAGCAGGGCCAGGGGGCTCGCCACCGCGCCCAGGGTGCCGGCCCGGATACCGAAAGCCTGGTGGACCTGGAGCTCCGGCGGCCGCTGTGCCTCGGGCAGGCCGGCCCCCAGGCGCCTGGCCGTCCGGTCCATCTCCCGCTGGGCGCTCTCCACGTCGATTCCAGGGCGCAGCCGGCCAAAGAACCAGAAGAGCCAGTTGTGGGCTGGATCGTTCAGGTCGCGGCCGCGCTCGCCGGGCACCACCAGGGAAGCCGTTTCGACGGGCACCCAGAAGTCGGCCTCATTGCCGTGCACGGTGCCGCGGAAGCCCTCCCGGGTAACCCCGATCACCAGGAAGGCGGCTCCGTTCAGGTTCACCCCGCTGCCGACGGCCTGCTGCCGTCCGCCGAAGACGCGCTGCCAGAGGGCATGGCTGATGACGATCCCGGGCTGGTCCTCCCGCCGCCCCTCTCCGGGAGCGAAGAGCCGTCCCAGCGCAGGGCGCAAGCCAAGGGTGGTGAAGTAGTTGTCGGTCACGACCTGCCCGGGGATGCGAAACGGCTCGACGCCCACGACCAGGTTGCCCACGAGAGGCTGGTACGTTACCAGGTCGGTGAAGGCATGATTGCCCTCCCGGTACTGAAGAAAGGCCGGATACGAGAGCGGCTGGGTGAACGCGTCCGATACCCCTTCCAGGTGGAAAGGCTTGGATACCAGCGTGACGAGCCGGTCCTGCTCAGCAACCCCGGGGATTGGGCGCAGCAGCAGACCATTGACCACGCTGAAGACGGTGACGCTGGCGCAAATCCCAAGCGCCAGGCAGAACACAGCGATGGCGGTGAAGCCGGCACTGTTGTTCAGCTTGCGGAGGCCGTACCGTACGTCGAGAGAAACATTCACCATCTGGGCTCGAAGCCGCACTCCTTGAGGAGCAAGCCGACCTCCTTGTTCCGTAGATCCACAAAGATTAGCATCTCCGCATGGCCATGAAAACTGTTCCGTGGGCTCTGGCCGTCTTCTGGCTCTTCCAGGCGATTCCGCTTGCGGGCCAGGAATCGCCCTTGAAGTGGCCCATCCCGAAGCCCAGGCGCGGGCCTTCCAGCGGCACTGCCACCGTGGACGCGGACTGGATCACCGGCTCCTTCGGCCAGCCGGGAACCGTGCTGCTGGACGTGCGGGACGCCCGGGGCTGGGACCGCTGGGAGACTCCCCCCACGTTCGCCGCCGGCCACATTCCCCATGCCCTGCCGTTCGATCCCCGCGCCCTTCTTTCAAAGGACGGTAGCCTGCCTGAGCCGGCCGAGATCCGCCGGCGCTTCGGCACCCTCGGGCCCCGGCCCAACGACCCGGTCTCCCTGGATTCCACCTTCGTGCTTTACGCGGACGACGCGAGCGACCCCCGGCTCGGCCTGGGCCAACGGCTGCTCACCCTGGCGGGCCTCGACGTCCGCGTCTTCCCGGGCGGTTGGCGGGAGTGGACGGCGGGCGGCTCCCGCCCCACCGTCCGGATCCTCTCGGCCACGGACCTGGCGACCTTGCTGAAACGGGAGAACCCCGGTCTCGCCAAGGATCGCCCGGCGAGCGGTCTGGTCCTGCTCGACCTGCGCGAGGCGCGGGACTTCGCGATCGGCCACCTGCCGGGGGCTTCGAGCCTGCCCTTCGCTCTCTTCGCGGAGATTTTCGAGAAGCGGGTCGCGGAGGGCTGGCCGGGCGCCGACCGCGCCCGGCTCCCCCTGGTGCTCTACTGCTCCGGGCCGGAGTGCATCCGCCGCCGCGAGGCGGGAGC
>CAXTNS010000029.1:0-2806 GCA_964245465.1 uncultured Thermoanaerobaculia bacterium | reverse complement strand
GGGACGCCGGGCAGCTGCGGCACGACGCCAGCGTCGAGACGGCGCGCCGGCTGGGCGAAGCCGCCCGGCTCGGCTTCCGGGACGTGGCCTGGTTCCGTGGCGGCGTCCAGGAGTGGCTCGCCGCCGGGTACCCCCTCCTCGATTCGCCGCTCCCTACCGCTGCTCCGGCGGCTCCCCCGGCCCCAGACGCTCTGGACCTTCCGGGAGGGGACTGGCCCGGACGTGCAGCCGCACGTCCTTGACTTTCAGGGTCTTCAGGACCTTGCCGTCGACCAGCGTCAGCGTATCGGAAACGCTGAGCGCCCGGTTGCCGTCCTGGTCCTTCCAGGCGCTGGAGGTGTGGACCCTGCCCAGGTCCGGGAGGATCTCCAGCCAGCGCTGCCCTCCCAGGCCGGCTTTGGCCTCTCCCAAGGGCTGGAGGACGATTCCGGACTCCAGGTAATAGCCGGGGCCCGTCCATTCGACGAGATAGGGCTGGCCGTCGAGGTCCAGGACGGTCCCCTTGGGGGAAACGGTCAGTCCCTGGACATGGAAGGTCGAGCAGTCGGCGGTCCTGTGCAGTGTCTGACAGTACCCGATGGCCTCGGCTCCGGGATTCATGACTTCGAAGACCTCCGGCCCCGCCGCGGCGAGCGCCGCAGGACCGAAGAGGGTGAGGGTGAAGACAATCGCGGACATCCTGCTGCGGGGTTGCATTGTGACTCCTTTCGAGAGGGGTTCAGATCCTCGGAGACTCAATCTCCGAATCGACCGCCCCTGCGTCGGCCTCCCCAAGATTCAGGAAAACGAAATTAGATCTGCTTACATTCTACGCCGTTCCCCTTGCCAAAGGGAACGGAAGCAGAACCATTGGTGGGAATCGCGCCGGATAGCCGCCTCGAGCCCGGCGCTGAAGCACTGGAGCGCCTCGCCCACGTCGCGCCGCCGGTCGGTGCTCTGGGCCACGTGGATGGCAGGCCGGATCACGCAACGGTACGAGAGGCGGCCCTCGCGGAAGACGAAGACCGGCACGATCGGCACGCCCGCCGCCCGGGCCAGGGCCGCGGGACCGACCGGCAGGTAAAAGGCGCGGCCGAACAGGCTCACCTCCTCCGTCCGGCCGCCGGAGCGGGGACGGTCGCCCTGGAGGGCCACGACCTCACCCTGCCGGAGGGCGTCCAGGAGGTCCATGCCGAGCTGCGGGTCCTCGGCGAAATGGGTGACGTAGAGCTCGCCGCCCCGGCTGCGGATCAGGCCCTCGAAGAACCGTTGCGCCCGCGGGTCGGTCTCGGCCTCGCGGACGACGTGGATGCGCCGGTGGTCGCGCGAGGCCGGGAGCATCGAGCCCACCTCCCAGGCGCCGATGTGAGCCGTCACCAGGATGCAGCCCTGGCCGGACGCCATGACGTCCCGCCAGGTCTCCAGCCCCTCGGCCTCGATCGAGAAGACCCGATCCGTGCACAGGCGCTCGTAACGCTCCGAGAGGCACCAGGCGAACGTTTTGAGCGTGCGGTACATCCGGCGCTGCCGCTCCCACCAGCCGCAAGGGCCGAGCACCACGTCCAGGTTCTCCGCGATGGCGGCACGGATCTTCCGCAGCACGAGCCAGAAGAACGTGGTGAAGAGGGGCATCAGGACGCCGAACGCCCAGAGCGGCAGGATGCGCACCCCGAAGCGGTGCAGACGGAACCAGAACACGCCGGTGACGTGGAACGGTCCCAGCAGGCGCCGGGTCCAGCCGGCCTCGGGCGCGTGCGGAGGGGGTTCGTGGCGCAGTGCGATGCTCATGTGGCTTCTCTCTCTGCTTCCTTCCGCTCCCTGCCAGGGCGGTTCCTGCCAGGGCGACCCAGCGATTCCAGGGCCGGCAGCACCAGGAACGTCGCGACCAGGCAGGCCGTGACGCCCAGGGCAACCAGCGTTCCGGCGTTCTGGATTCCCGGCACGCGCGACGAGCCGAGGCTCCCGAAGCCCACCCCCGTCGTCATCGCCACCAGGATCATCGCCAGTCCGGAAACGTCTATGGTACCCCGAATCCCCTCATCCGGGCGCACCCGGCCGCCATGGACCGCGTGCACCCCCAGGTCGATCCCCGTGCCGAAGAGCACCGGCAGGGTCGAGATCGAGAGCAGGTCCACGCGCCCGCCGCCGGCCCCCCAGAGGCAGAACGTCCACAGGCCCCCCAGGGCGAGCGGCAGGCCCGAGAGCAGCGAATCCCCGATCCGCCAGCTCATGGACACGAGCACCACCAGGGCCACCAGGGCCAGCGCCACGCCGCTCGACCGGGCGAGGTCCCCCAGCGCCAGCTCCCGCAACTCCGCCCCCACGCGGGGGATCGAAGCCAGCGCGAGGTCAGGGGAAACCTGATGAAGCTTCCGGGCCAGCGCCTCGGCTCCTCCCTGGGCACCTAAAGGAACCCGGACATGGACCGCCGCCGCGAAGCCCTGAGGGCTCTCATGCACCAGCTCGGACATCCACCTCGGCCACTCCTCGCGAGGGGGAGCTCCGGGATCCTCGCCCCGTCCCACGGCCCGCATCGCGGCGAGCGCCGGCTCGAAAGGAGCCGGCTTGAAGCCCGCCGCCGCGAGCTCGACGGCAAACGTATTCACCAGCACCCGCTCCGCCTCGGTGGACGGGTGGTCCGCCGGCCGCAGCGACCGCAGATCGGTCGAGAACGACAGCCGCGACACACCCCAGCCCGCAACGGCCGTCAGCACCACGGCCGTTCCCAGCACGGCCCACGGCCGGCGGGCCGCGAAGCCGGTCGTCCCTTCGAGCGCCGGCTGGCCGAACCGGCGCCACAGCCTGGGAGCCGTCGACACCGCTGAGC
>CAXTNS010000028.1:9832-22734 GCA_964245465.1 uncultured Thermoanaerobaculia bacterium | reverse complement strand
GAAAGAGCCCGCCCACCAGGAGACGTCGTGCTGGCGGACCTCGGCGCGCAGCTTCCGCATGCGGGCCGCGCGCGCCCGGTCCTTCAAACCCAGGGCGCGGTGCAACACGCGTGCGGTCCCCTGGGAGTCGAATGGGTTGACCAGCAGGGCACCGCGGTCCCCGAGCTGCGCGGCCGCCCCGGCGAACTCGGAAAGCACGAGCGCTCCCCGTTCCTGGAAATTAGCGGCGCAGAACTCCTTGGCCGCCAGGTGCATCCCGGCCTTCAAGGGGGTGATCAGGGCCACGTCCGCGGCCCGGTAGTAGGCGAGCAGCTCCTCCGGGTCGAGATTGCGGTGGAGGTAGTGGACGGGCACCCAGCCGGGCCGGCCGAAATAGCCGTTGATCTCGCCGGTCAGGCGCTCGATTTCGGCGCGCAGGGCGGCATGGCGGGGGAGGCTCTCGCGGCTGGGATTCGCCACCTGTACCAGGGTCACCCGCTCCTGGAGCTCGGGATGGCGGGTCAGGAGCTCGGCGAAGGCCCGGAGCTTTTCAGGGATCCCCTGAGAGCGGTCCAGGTCGTCGATGCCGAAGATCAGCTTGCGTCCGCGCAGGGGGGAGCGCAGGGTTGCGAGCCGCGCTTCGACCTCGGGCCGCGCTGCCTGCTCCTCGATCCGCTGAACGTCGACGCCGACCGGAAAGACGCCGGCCCGCGTCTGGATGGCCGATGACGGAGCCAGAACCTTCAGGCAGGCGAGGAAGTTCGCGAAGTCGCGCTTCGTCTGGAAGCCCACCTGATCGAAAGCCAGGAGGCCGGCGAGCAGTTGCTCACGCCAGGGCAGCTTCAGGAACAGGTCGGGCGTGGGGAACGGCAGGTGGAGGAAGAACGCCGTGCGGCAGGCGACACCCAGCCGCTTGAGCTCGACCGCCAGGTTCATCAACAGGTGGTCGTGGACCCACACCAGGTCCGTCCCGGCCGCGCCACGGGAGAGCGTCCGCGCGGCCACCCGGGCGAACTTGCGGTTCACCTTGAGGAAGGCCTGCCAGTGCGACGGCGAGAAGGTGCATTCCAGCGGCAGGTCATGGAACAGGGGCCATACGACCTCGCCCGAGAAGCCGCCGTAGCACAGGCGCTTCTCCTGGTCCGTCAGCGAGACCGGGCGCAGGGAGAAGCCGCCCTCCTGAATGGCGCCAGCCAGCACCTTGCGCAGCTCCGGCGCCTCCTCCTGCGTCACTCCCGGCCAGCCGATCCACACCCCACGCCGCTCGTTGAGGACCGGCTTCAGCGCGGAAAGGAGGGAGCCCCCGGCCTGGGACACGCGCCAGCCCTGTCCGCCCTCGCGGGTGAGGACGATGGGCAGGCGGCCGGAGACGACGACGCAACGGCCCTCCGGACGTGGGGTATCCGCAGGCGTCGACGGCTCGGGCAGCCTGAAGCCGGAGATGGCGGAAACGGAAGCCGTGGTGCTCATGAGCCCCTTCAAAGACGACAAAGCCAGGTTTTCAGAGATTGGGGAGGCTCTCGCGTCGAGAGCTCCGCCACCGGACGCGAGACAGCCAAAGTGCAGGTTGTGTGCCACGCGAGAGAGAATGCAGGAAGTCTTGTCTCTACAGGGATTTGGGCATGAGCGATGCAGGAGCGGAGGGCCGTCCTGGGGCGGGGATGGCCTTGAGAGCGCCGTCCCATCCTCCGGCAGGCCTATAACCGGGTAATTCTTGCAAAGAAGTCAAGGAACCATGCCAACCGCAATCGCCAATGAGAATGAAAAGCTCAGTAGTGGCCTGATCGATACCGGCCTGACTATCGCCGTCTTCGTCGATCCGGTCGAGAGCGCCAAGGCCGCCGGCCTGCGCTACGTCATGGACGACGAGCCCGGCATCCGCCGCCTGAAGCGCGGCAAGGGCTTCACCTATGTCGATCCCCAGGGGAACGTCGTCCGGAGCCCCAAGGATCTCGAGCGGATCCGAAAGCTGGCCATCCCGCCGGCCTGGACGGACGTCTGGATCTGCCTCCGGGCCAACGGCCACCTCCAGGCCACGGGACGCGATGCCAAGGGCCGCAAGCAATACCGCTATCACGCCGACTGGCGCGAGGTGCGCGACGAGACCAAGTTCGGGCGCATGATGGCCTTTGGCGAAGCCCTGCCGAAGATCCGCGAGCGGATCGACCGCGACATGTCCCTCCGCGGCCTGCCGCGCGAAAAGGTGGTCGCCACCGTGGTCAAGCTCCTGGAGACCACCCTCATCCGCGTCGGCAACAAGGAGTACGTCAAGCAGAACAACTCCTTCGGCTTGACCACCTTGCGCGACCAGCACGTGGACGTCGACGGCTCGACGTTGCGCTTCGAATTCCGGGGCAAGAGCGGCAAGGAGCATTCGGTCGAGATCCAGGACCGGCGGCTCGCCCGCATCGTCAAGCAATGCCGCGACCTGCCGGGCCAGAAGCTCTTCCAGTACCTGGACGAGAACAAGGAGCGCCAGAGCGTCAGCTCCGAGGACGTCAACGCCTACCTCAAGGAGACCACGGGCGAGGATTTCACGGCCAAGGACTTCCGCACCTGGGGCGGCACGGTGCTCGCCCTTTCGGCGCTGCTGGAGATCGGCTCCTGCGAGACGGAGAGAGAGGCCAACAAGGCCGTGGTGGAGACCATCAAGCGGGTGGCCGGCCAACTCGGCAACCGGCCCGCCATCTGCCGCAAATACTACGTCCACCCCACGGTCCTCCAGACGTTCCTGGAAGGCTCCCTGCCGCAGGCTCTGCAGGAGGTGGTCGAGGATTCGCCGGACGTGGACGACCGCACGGGCCTGCGCCGGCTGGAAGCCCAGGTGCTGTGTTTGCTGAAGAATAGGTAGGGTCGGGTGAGGGCGGGGACGAGCCCCGCCCTACGCCCGTGGGGCCGGGATCTTTATCAGCAGACCAGCTCTTCCTCGTACATGAACACCAGGTTCTGCTCCTCGAACTTGTCGAAGAACTCCGTCCAGGTGATCTCTTCGAGGACCTCGCCGCTGTCGTAGTCGGGGAAGTCGATCCGAAGGCCGCCGGCGATCTCGTTCTCGCCGATGACTGCCGCGGGCCTGCCTCCCCGCTCTTCCGCCCATTGGCGGATCTTCTCGTGGTCGGTCGTGGTTTTCGGTGTCATCGTGCCCCTCCGTGAGCTGCTTTTATCCTGAGCTGCGCTTACCCGTTGACGATTTCACCCCCATTGGGGTGCAGCACCTGTCCCGTCATGTAGGACGCATCGTCCGAAGCTAAGAACACATAACAGGGGGCCACTTCTTCCGGCTGGCCCGGACGGCCCAGAGGGACGTCCTTGCCGAAGCTCTCCACCTTGTCGGGCGGGAACGAGGCCGGGATCAGCGGCGTCCAGATCGGACCCGGCGCCACGGCGTTGACGCGGATCTTCCGCTCGGCCAGGTTCTGGGCGAGCGACCGCGTGAACGCCACGATGGCGCCCTTGGTCGAGGCGTAGTCGATGAGGTGGCCGCTGCCGCGGTAGGCCGTCACCGACGTGGTGTTGACGATGGCGCTCCCCTCGCCCAGGTGGCGCAGGGCCGCCTTGGCGAGAAAGAAGTACCCGAAGATGTTGGTGCGGAACGTCTTTTCGAGCTGCTCGCGGCTGATGTCCTCGAGCCGTTGCTGCTCGTGCTGCTCGGCCGCGTTGTTGACCACGACGTCGAGCCGGCCGAGCTCGCGCACGGTCCGCTCCACGGCCTCGCGGCAGAAACCCTCGTCGCCCACGTCGCCCGCGATCAGCAGGCAGCGCCGGCCCTTCTCCTCGATCAGGCGCCGGGTCTCCTCGGCGTCCTGATGCTCGTTCAGATAGACCACGGAGACGTCCGCCCCCTCCTTGGCGAAGGCGATCGCCACCGCGCGGCCGATGCCGCTGTCGCCGCCCGTGATGACGGCCACCTTGCCGTCCAGCTTGCCGCTGCCCCGCTGGGACGGGTCCTCAGACCGGGGGCGAGGCGTCATCTCCGCCTCGATTCCCGGCTGGCGGTCCTGTTTCTGCGGCGGTATCTTCTTGGGCTCCGCCTTGACAGCCTTCTTCGCCGGTCTGGCGGGAGCCGCCTTTTGTACCGTCTTGTTGGCTCCCTTCGGCTCCTTCCCCTTCGGCATGGCCCCTCCTTTGTCTCTCTCCCTTCCTCAACCCTCAGACAACGAGCGCTCCCGCGAGGGGGGAGCGCCCGCCTTGGTCCTGGGACTGCCTCAGCGGACCAGTGCCTCCTCGTTGACGTGGCTCTCGGCCAGCTCGGTCAGCCGCTCGTCGGTCTCCTCCTCCTCCTGGAGCGTGCGCTCCAGGAGCGAGACGTGCTCATCCCGGCCGAGCAGCTCGGCGTAGGTGCGGACCGTGCCGTAGCCGGCGATCTCGTAGTGCTCCACCCGCTGGGCGGCGGCGATCAGGCCGGCGTCGAGCACCGAGGGGTCACCCTTCATCTTGATCATCTCCTCGCCTTCCTTGACCAGCCCCTTCATGCCCTCGCAGGTGTGGCCCTTGGGGCTCTCCTGGAGGTCCTGGAAGATCCGCTCCAGCCGGTGGACGTGCTCGTTGGTCTGGCGCAGGTGGTCGTTGA
This sequence comes from uncultured Thermoanaerobaculia bacterium, assembly GCA_964245465.1. GTDB lineage: Bacteria > Acidobacteriota > Thermoanaerobaculia > Multivoradales > UBA5704 > DATARR01. The sequence continues at coordinate 18,185 of CAXTNS010000028.1, read as the reverse complement.
AGGCCTTCCGAAGGTCGGACGCGGAAGCCGCCTCCGCCATCTTGGGAAGCGCCTCGACGAGCTGCGTCTCGGCGCTGTAGAGGTCTTTGAGCTGTTCGAGGTAGAGGTCCTTGAGAGATTCCAACTTCATGTTTTCCTCCTTTGCCGCTGCGAATTCCTGTTGCAGATCGGCGCCGCGCGCGGAAGCGCCGAAGACTCGCGGAGGGAAACCCGCAAGATCCATGCCGGAGAAAAACCTTTCGATTACGAGGAGAGAAAAGGCTAAGGGCGCGGCCGGCCCGTGGCGGCGCGCATCTCGTCCTCGATCCACGCGAGCTCCTCGCGCGGCTCGCCGGGCTCGCAGACGTAGATCTCGTGGCCCGGCCGCTCCACCACCCTGAGCCCCGCCGAGCGCAGCATCGCCTCCACGCAGGCGTGGTTCGGGGCCCACCAGTTCGTGGGATCGTTGGCCAGCCGGTGCTCGATGAAGGCCATCTTGGGCCAGCCCGGATCGGTCATGGCGTCCCGCTCGTGGATCGGCACGTCGGCCGGCGGATCGTAGACCTCCTCGCCCGGTATGGTGAGGGTCTGGAAGATCATCCGCCGCCGCACCTTGCGGGCCACGATGTCGAGCCCCAGCAGCGGGTAGCGCAGGTGGTAGAGCACGCCCATGAAGAGGACGAGGTCGTACCAGTCCGGGTGGCCGGCGAGGTCGTAGACCTGCATCTGCTGGAAACGCACCCGCCCGTCCAGGCCGAGCTGCCCGGCCGCCCAGCGCGCCTGCTTCAGGTAGTGGGGGTCGTGGTCGATGCCGGTGACGGTGGCCCCCCGGCGTACCAGCTCGAACGAGTAGAAGCCTGCGTTGCAGCCGATGTCGAGCGCCGTCCAACCCGACAGGTCGGCCGGGAGATGGTCCCGGATCTGCTCCCATTTGAATTTCGGGAAGTCGCCGCCGAGGAAGTGGTCCGGGACGGTCTGCGTGCCGTCCGGCAGATGGAGGTTGTGGAACCAGGGACCCAGGGCCGCGATTTCTTCGGCGAGCGAGGATTTCGAGATCTCGGTCATGTTCCCGAAAGAAGCAGCAAATCGCGGGCCAGAGGGCCTGAAATTACGCCGCCGGCACCGGTCCTGGACCCTCCAGCGTGAAATGCGGGTTCTCGATGATGCCCAGGACATTGCCGAACGGGTCGAGCATGGTCGCCACCTTGATGCCGCCGCCCACGTCCTGCACGCCCTCGTGCTCCCGGGCGCCCAGGTCGAGCAGGCGCTTGAAGGCAGCCTCGGCGTCGAGCACGCCCCAGTAGGCCGCCACCCCCACGGCGCCCGGCTTCGTCTTCGAAGTGTCCGGATTGAGTCCCAGCTCGAAGCCGCCGACGTTGTACCCCACGTAGAACGGCTCGTCAAAGTAAGGCCCGGTGCCGAGAACCGCCGTGTAGAAGGCCTTCGCCTTCTCCAGGTCGTCCACCGGGTAGATCGCCGTCCGCAGTCCCAGAAACGCTTGGTTGTCCATGTCCTCAGGATATCAAGGCTTGACTCCGCCCTTTCTATATGTGACTGTATAGTAACATGAAAGACGATCTGGCGCTCCTCTGGAAGGCCCTCTCGGACCCGACCCGCCGCGAGATCCTGGACCGGCTGCGCGAGCGTCCACGGACGACGGGCGAGTTGGCGGAGGCTTTTCCCAGCACCCGGTTCGCGGTGATGAAGCACCTGGAGGTGCTCGTCGAGGCTGGGCTCGTGGTCTCCCGCAAGCAGGGGAGAGAGCGCTGGAACCACCTGAACGCGCTGCCGCTCCAGGCTCTCTACGAGCGCTGGGTGCGGCCGTACGAGGCGCATTGGGCCGCAGGGCTCCTGCACCTCAAAGACTTGGCCGAGCGGCCGGAAGGAGGGGCTCCCATGGTGGACGACGGATTCGGCGTGGTGCACGTGGAGATGGAGTTGCGGATCGAAGCGCGGCCGGAGCGGGTCTGGCAGGCCCTGGTCGAGGAGACCGGCCGGTGGTGGCACAAGGACTTCTACGCCGGCGCCAACCCGAAGGGGTTCATCCTGGAGCCGCGCCTGGGGGGCCGCATGTACGAGGATTGGGGAGACGGTTCCGGTGCCATCTGGTACCTCGTGACCGAGATCGATCCGCCTCGGAGCCTCGGCCTCTCCGGTCACATGCCCGCCGCCTTCGGCGGACCGGCCACGTCGCTCGTCCGGATCGTCCTGAAAGCGGACGGAGACGGTACATTGTTCCAACTGGCCGACTCCGAGTTCCGCAAGGTGACGGAGAAGGCCCGCGAGTCTCTGGACGAAGGCTGGCGGACTCTCTTCGGCGAGCTCAAGAAGTACGTGGAGGCCGGGTGGAAGGAGCCGGAAGCGGGTTGATACGTCCGCCACCCCCGGCGAACGCTTCGCCGGGGCCGGCGGAAAGCCCGCCGCCCGCGGCAGAGAGTCCGCCACCTGCGGCGAACGTTCCGCCACTCCTGGCGAACACTTCGCCACCCTCGGCGGAAAGGCCGCCACCCCCGGCGAACGCTTCGCCACCCTCGGCGGAAAGGCCGCCACTCCCGGCGAAGGTTCCGCCGCGCCCGGCGGAGAGCCCGCCACTCTCGGCGAACGTTCCGCCACCCGCGGCAGAAGGCTCGCCACCTGCGGCGAACGTTCTACCACTCCCGGCGAAGAGCTCGCCACCCGTGGCGGAAGGCTCGCCACTCCCGGCGAGCTCTCCGCCACCCCCGGCGGACGTTCCGTCAGGTGCGGCGGAACGCTCGCCACCGTGTCAAGGACGCCCGATGAGCTCGAGGACGATCCCGAAGGCCGCGTCGCGGGGCTCCGGCATCTTCTCGATGGCTGACATGTGGTCGCGATCTTCCAGGATGCGCACGTCCGCGTCCACGCCAGCCTCCCGGAGCTTCCTGGCGAAAGCGGCGGCTTCTTCGAGGATCGGGGGCTGGAACCGCTCCGCCTCGGCCACCAGCGCCAGGAACGGCGGCACGTGGTTCTTCCCGATATAGAGCGAGGGATTGGCCTCTACACGGTTCTCAATGCTGCTGAAGACCATCTTTTCGTCCGGATAGGCCTCGAAATAGGGCCGTGCCTGCTCGATCATCATGCAGCAGTCCTTGAGGTTCCAGAAATTGAGCCGGCACCCATGGCGACGACCCCCGCGACATCGGACGTGGAGAGCCCCTGCTCTTTCAGATACCGTGAATCGGCGGAGATCATCGACACCAGGAAGCCCGGAGCTGTGGCCGAGGAGGAAGATCCTCTTCGGATCGCCACCCCGCACGGCGATGTTCTTTTTCACCCCCGCTACGGCGGCGGCTACATCCTTGGGCATGGCGGGCCACTTGGCATGACGAGCCAGACGGTAGTTCACGTTGGCGCAGCCGATCCCCGCCGCCTGGAACGCCGGGCAGAGCCGCTCATAGGGAGGATCGTTCTTGTCCTCCGAGGTCAGGCTCCCGCCATGGACGAAGATCAACGTTGGGAAATTCTTGCCCGTGGGGAGATAGAGATCGAGCTGCTGCTGGTGATCGCCCCCGGGGCGTAGGGGATATCGCGCTCCACGGCGGGCGCGGTCTGAGACAGCAGAGCGAGGACGGCGAGGGCTGGGAGCATGGACCCCTCCGGATGAGATGGTTACGCTCCAGAGGTATCCAGGTTGCTCGTCTACCTGCGAGCGATTGCGCGGGAGGACAACCCCTTGAGAAATTCAGCCCGGTCGAGCGTACCTGCCGCAACTCCCAGGATGGCCTCCTCCTGCTCATCGACGGAAGCCTCAATCTCGAAGCCGTTCAGGAAGAGGAAGGTTTCTATCGCTGCGTGCCCGATCCGCTTGTTCCCATCTACAAACGGATGGTTCCTGATCAGGGAGAAGCCGAGAGCAGAAGCCTTATCCAGGAGAGTCGGGTAGAGATCCTCTCCACCAAAAGTCATCAACGGCTGAGCGACCGCAGATTCCAGAGCGTTCTCGTCCCAAAGACCCGGCATGCCACCGCTCTCGGCGATGAGATGCCGATGAAGCCCAGGACCTCTTGGATCGAGAGGTAGCGCAAGGCGGGCTATGCGAGTCTTCGATACAGCTCAGCGTTCTTCTTGAGGACGTAGCGGGCGGCTTCCTCGAAGTCGGCCCCGGGCTGTGAAAGCCAGCTCTCAACCTGGGTCTGGAGGAGGTCCTCGGGCGACTCTCCAGCCTCTTTCGCAAGCTCCTGGAGCCTGGAGACACGGTCCGGGGAGAGCGTGATGGTGAAGGCAGCGTCTCGAGCCGCTCTGATTTCTCGTTTTGCCATGACGGACCTCAAAGGGCGATCGAATCCGATCAGGATCGGCAACCGCCCTCTGAAGTATACGCCGGGTGAGAAAGGAGCGGGATCGGTCTGCCTATCGCTTCTGATCCCCGCGATCCCCCTGGCCCTTGGGGGCGACCGTCTTCGCCTTCTTCTTGCGGTCCTGGGAGAGGGACTTGCCCACGTCGACGACCTCCGTGAACCGCCCCTTCTCGTCGCGGCGGACGTAGCGCTTGTCGGTGCCGGTGTCGATCAGCTCACGCTTGGATGCCATGGATCTCTCCTTTTGGTTTTACGCTGCTTTGCGCGTCACCAGCCGCAGGGCGTAGCCCTCCAGCTCCTCGGCGCGGTGGGCGGCGGTGTGCTCGCGCAGCACCCGGGCGCGGGCGCGCTCGCCCAGGGCCCGGCGCTCGTGCTCGGGGACGTCCCGCAGGTACTGCAGCACCTCGCCCGGAGTCTTGGCGGTCAGGATCTCCTCGCCGATCTTGAAGAAGGTGCCCAGGCCCGGCCAGTTGTCGCTGATGATGGGCGTCGCGCAGGCCGCGGCCTCGAAGAGGCGGACGCTGGGCGAGAAGCCGGCCGCGATCATGTCGGCGCGGGTGATATTGAGCGTGAAGCGCTGCTGGTTGTAGAACCGCGAGTGCTTCCTGGGCTCCAGGTGCTCGAAGCGCTTGACGTTCTTCGACCAGGAGATCTCCTCGGGGTACTGCGGGCCGGCCACGGCGAAGCGACCCTGGGGCCAGCGGCGGGCAGGCTCGATGAGCAGCCGCTCCAGGGCTGGCTGGCGGTCGTCGCTGTAGGTGCCCATGTAGCCGAGGTCCCAGCGCGGCCCGGTCTCCTCCGGACGGTAGAGGTCCGGATCGAACGAGCAGTAGAGCGCCCGCGCCATGGGGGAGCCGTAGCGCCGCTCGAGGAGCCTCAGGGTCGGCCCGCCGGTGAAGGAGAGATAGGCCTGGTAGCGCGGGATCAGCTCGGGCGACAGGTACTCGTGGTCGCCCCGGCAGAGCTTGGCGAGCGTCACGGGAGTGTCGATGTCGTAGAAGGCGGTCGCTCCCGTGGCCGTGTCGGTGACCCAGTGGCCCACTTCGACGCCCTGGGGCACGTAGGAGCCCACGATGACGAGGTCGGCCCGGCGGACGGCGGGCGCGAAACGGTCCTTGAGATCCTCCAGGCCGCCGTACAGCTCGGTTTTTCCATAAGGGGGCTTGGGAAGATCCCGGTTGTCGGCATACCACGGCTGGTCTCTTTCGAGGAAGAGGACGTGGTGACCGCGCCCGGCGAGCTCGCGGACGAGCCCCCGATAGGTGGTGGCGTGGCCGTTGCCCCAGGACGAGGTGATGGACAGCCCCAGGATGACGATGTCGAGCGGCTCGTGCCTCACGGAAGTGCCTCCAGGCCGGCGGAAGCTCGGGCGCCGGAACCCATGGTTGTCTCCAGCCCCAGGATGGATTCGACCTGCGCCGCCCGGTGGGCATACGTGTGCTCGGAGAGGATCCGCCGCTTCGCCGCCCGTCCCATCTGGCGGGCGGACTGGGGGGTGATCCCCCGGAGCCGCTCCGCCACCTCTTCGCCATCCGCCGCCACGAGCACTTCCCGGTCCGGCTCCAGGAACAATTCGATGCCCAACCACTCATCGGTGATCAGGCAGGCGCCGGCGCCCGCGGCCTCGAAGACGCGGGTGGCCGGCGAGTAGCCGTAACGGGCCATGCTCTCGCGGCTGATGTTGAGCACCGCCAGAGGGGTGCAGTTGAACGCGTTGTGATCGCGCGTGTAGACGTGTCCCAGGTCTTTGACGTTGGCCGGCATGGGCTTGTCGCCCCAGCCGTTGCCGCCCAGGAGGAAACGGCGGTCCGGGCACAGGGCCGCCGCTCTCAGGAAGAACTCCTCGACGCGCGCCTCGCGGTCCGGCAGGCGGTTGCCGAGGAATCCCAGGTCGCCCTCGAACCGCGGGTCGGGCTCGACAGGATGGTGGGTCGTGGGGTCGAGGGCGTTGTAGATGGGCACACATTCGCGGGCCCCGAAATGGCGGTAAGCCTCGACGACCGGGTCGCCGCCGCCATAGGTGAAAATGAAGTCATAGCGCGGCACGAGCGGCCGGAAGGGGTCGTCCGGGTCCGCGGCCATGCGGTCGAGGGTGGCCGGGGCGTCCACGTCCCAGAAGATGGCGAGGCCGTCCGGCCGCCGGACGTCCAGCACGGCGGCTTCCAGGAGCTCGTCGAAGACGCCGACGCCGCTCGCCTTGACCACCACGTCGGCGCCGCGGGCTTCTTCAAGCACGCGGTGGACCTCGCTCTCCTGGGCGGGATAGACGACGACCCTGGCCCACTTCGGGTCGGGGATGTCGCGGTGTTGTTGCCGCTCGAAGGCGTCGGGCTCGTAGAAGGTGACGCGGTGCCCCCGCTCGGCGAGGTTGCGGATGATGCCGCGGTAGTAGGTGGCCGCGCCGTTCCAGTAGGCGGAGACGAGGCTCGATCCGAAGAAAGCGACGTTCAGTCCCGCGCTCATACGGTCTGGGCTTCCACGGAAGCGCCAACGAGCTCTCGATCGATAGCGAACAGCTCGTCCACACGATGGGCGCAGGTGTGACGGTCCAGGACCCGTTCGCGTCCGGAGCGGGCGATCTCGGCCGCCATGTCCGGATCGTGGAGCAGGCCGCGAAGGTGACGCTTCATCTCCTCGCCGTTGCGGGCCACGAGATAGTCCCGTCCCGGGCGGAAGAGCCCTTCAGCGTCGTCCCACGGGGCCGACACCAGGGGGATGCCGCAGGCCAGGGCCTCGAACGGGCGGATGGTCGGGATTCCCGGCAGCGCCTCGACGTAGGGCCGGCGCGGCACGTGGACGGTCACGCGGAAGCGGGAGAAGGCGCGCGGCACCTCGTAGTTGGGCAGCCAGCCGGCGTAGTCGATGCCCGCCGCGGCCAGGGCCGAGCGGCCGGAATCGGGATAGCGCACGCCATGGACCCGGGTCTTCAATCCCAGGTCCCTGACGGGATCGATGAGGAATTCATGCAGCTCGGCCGTCCGTTCCTCGTCGCCCCAGTTGCCGATCCAGACGAGATCGCCTTCCCGGTCCTCTCCAGTGATCGGGTGGAAGACGCGGGCATCGGCCGCCTCGTGCCACGTCCACGCCCGTTCGGCCCAGCCGCGCTGCAGATAAAGGTCGCGGATGACGCCGCCGAAGGCGAGCACGCCGTCGTAATTCGAAAGATCGTAGGCGGCCATGCTGTCCGGATCGGTCACGGACCGGTGATGGGTGTCGTGGAAGAGCAGCCGGTAGGAGCCGGACCGCTGCCGGTGCTCGCCGATGCGCTTCACCAGTCCGTGATCGTTCCACTCGTGGACGATGACCAGAGCGGCGCCGTCGAGAGCGCGGTCCAGGTCAAGCGATGCAAGGTCATAGAGGGTACTGGAGAGCGCTGGATAGGCGGCATGGAAACCGTCCAGCGCCCGCTCGCCATCCCCGCGCTCCCCTCGATGGTCCGCAAGAAGGTTCTGGAGGCTCCAGGCGTCGCGCGGCTCGAAGACGGCGACGTCATGGCCGCGCGAGACGAGCTCCGTCGCCACGCCGCGCAGGAAGTGCGCGTTGCCGTGGTTCCAGTCCGAGAGCAGCGAGTGGACGAAGAAGGCGGTCCGCATAAGGGGGCGCTAGACCGCCACCTGTGCAGGGAATGAACCGGTATCGTCCAGGGCCGCGGCCAAGACCTCGCCATAGGCCGCGAGATAGCTGTCAACCATGCGCTCGGGCGTGAGCTGGAGCGCGCGGGCGCGGCCGCCGGCCGCGAGCGAGGCCCGGCGGTCCGGGTCCTGGATGAGCCGGGTGAGGGCGTCTTCCAGGGCCTCGGGATCGTTGGGCGGCACGAACACGGCGCGGTGCTTCCAGATCTCCCGCAGGCTGGGGAGGTCGCCCAGCACCAGCGCGCAGCCGGAGAGGGCGGCCTCCAGGGCGGAGAGGCCGAAGGGCTCATAGCGGGCCGGCAGGCAGTAGATGGAGGCGCGGCCCAGCCAGGCCGAGAGAGCCCGCTGGGAGAGGTTGCCCAGGAGGCGCGTGTGGTGCGGGCGGGCCTCGCCGCCGTCCGGGTGGTGGTTCTCGCCGGCCACGAA
>CAXTNS010000028.1:3724-9822 GCA_964245465.1 uncultured Thermoanaerobaculia bacterium | reverse complement strand
TGCTTCCGGCAGCCCGGCGTCCTTGAGCCGCTGGGCCAGGGCAGGCGCGGCGTCACGGTCTCCAAGGCCTCCAGGTTCTTGCCCTCGTCCCACAGGCGGCCGGCGGTGAAGACGATGGGCTCCTTGGCCGTGGGCTTGAAAGCCTTCGTGTCGCGGCCGTTCAGAATGACCCGGGTCCGGGGTAGCGTGCCGTAGTGCTTCAACAGCGAGTCGAGCATGGCGTTCGAGGGGGCGATCACGAGGTCGGCGGCGGCGAGGCCGGCCGCGACCTCGCGGGCGTAACGGTCCCATTCCTCCGGAGCGGATTCACCCTTGACGGCCTGCCACCAGGAGAGCACGCAGGAGTGCCCCACCATCACCTTGGGAGCGTTCCAGGGCAGCGAGCCGTGGGCGTAGCCGTTGAGGTGGATGAGGTCCGGGCAGAAGCGCTCTTCGAGGCCCAGCAGCCATTCGCCGGCCTTCTCCACGTCGCGCCAGGGGTCCTCCTGCCACTCCAGCTTGAAGGTGCTCTCGAACACCTTGAGACGGGGGATGCGGCCCGCCATCTCGCGCTGGGAATCGTTCAGCGGGTCGCCCATGGTGGCGAGAGCCACTTCGACACCGCGCTCCGCCAGACCACGCGCCAATTCGATCGCGTACGTCCAGACGCCGCCGACGGTGTCCGCGGTCATCAGGACCCTGCGGGGTAGTGGAACGTTCTCGCTCATGCCGGTCCCCTCCTGGAGCAGAGGCAATGCTGCTTGGACATGGGGCTATCCAAATTCCGTGCCGGTCGTCAGAGGTGTAGGGGCGGCCCCACGCGGCCGCCCTATCCCCTTCAGGAGGTTTACGAAGCGCGGGCTCCGGCCGCCACGGGATCCTCGGCCAGACCGCGGAATTCAAGCAGCCAGTTGTAAAGGTTGCCGACGCCCTCACGCACGTTTACACGCGGACGCCAGCCGGTAGCCGCTTCGAACCGGGAGAAGTCCGAGACGTAGTATCGCTGGTCTCCCGTGCGCCAGTCTTCGAAGAACACCTGAGGCTGGCAGCCGTGAAGCAGGCCGATCAGGTCCATAAGCTCCAGCAGGGAGACGGTGTTGGTGGGACCGCCGCCCATGTTGAACGCCTGGCCCGCGATCGAGCCGATGTTCTTCTCGGCCAGGAGGAAGGCGCGGACCAGGTCCTCGACGTAGAGGACGTCGCGCACCTGCATGCCGTCACCGTAGAGGGTGATGGGCCGCTCTTCGAGGGCGCGGATGAGGAAGTGGGCCACCCAGCCCTGGTCCTCGGTGCCGAACTGGTGGGGCCCGTAGATGCAGCTCATGCGGAAGACGGCGGTGCGCATGCCGTAGCTCCGGGCATAGTCGAGCACGTACTCGTCCGCGGCGCCCTTGGAGCAGCCGTAAGGGCTGTGGAAGTCGAGCGGCCGCTCCTCGCCGAAGCCGCGTCCGCGCAGGATGTCGTCGCAGGGCTCGTAGCGTTGGCCCCTCTGGCGCAGAGGGACGTCCTCCATGCCGCCGTAGACCTTGTTGGTGGAGGTGAAGAGGACGGCCGGCGGCTGCTCCTGGGTGCGCGCGGCTTCGAGCACGTTGACCGTACCGCGCACGTTGACCTCGAAGTCGTGGACCGGATCGTCGAGGCTGGTGGTCACCGCCACCTGGGCGGCGAAGTGGAACACCGTCTCGACTCCGGTCATGGCCCGGCGCACGGCGAGGGGGTCGCGCACGTCGGCGATCTCGATCGAGATCCGGTCGCCGTGGGTCTCGCGCAGCCAGCGCAGGTTGTTCTCGACGCCGGGGCGCGAGAGGTTGTCGAGCAGCCGGACGCGGCGGCCTGAGGAGGCGATGGCGTCCGCCAGGTTGGTGCCGATGAAGCCGGAGCCGCCGGTAATGAGCACCGTCCTCATACCGTCAACCCCCGGACGGCCAGCTCCGCGCGGGCTTCGGCGACGCGGTCGCAGGCCACCTGTCCCTTGAGCCAGGAGGCGAGCTCGATCAGGCCCTGCTCCAGCGGCATGGCCGGCTCGTAGCCGAGGACGCGGCGCGCCAGGGTGATGTCCGCGAAGCAGTGGCGGATGTCCCCCACGCGGTAATTGCCGGTGATCTCGGGCTCGAGGTTCTCGACGTTCTCGCGGCCCAGCACCTCGCCCATGGCGCGGGCGATCTCGCGCACCGTGTACTGGCGCCCGCTGCCGATGTTGAAGACCTGGTAGCGCGCCTCGGGCTTCTCGAGCGCCAGCCGGCAGGAGCGGGTGACGTCCGAGACGTGGACGAAGTCGCGCATCTGGAGGCCGTCCTCGAAGATCAGCGGCGGGTTGCCGTTGAGCAGCCGCGAGGCGAAGATGGCGAGCACCCCGGTGTAGGGGTTCGACAGCGCCTGCCGGGTGCCGTAGACGTTGAAGAAGCGCAGCGCCACGGCGGGGATGTTGTAGGCCCGGCCCACCATCAGGCACAGGCGCTCCTGGTCGTACTTCGAGAGGGCGTAGACGGAGGAGAGGGCCGGGGCCTTGGTCTCCGGCGTGGGGAGCGGCGTCAGCTCGCGCCCCTGGGTGTCGCGCACCTCCCAGTCGCGGGCCTTGAGCTGGTCGCGGTCGCGCTCGAAGCCGGTGACCAGGTTGCCGTCGGCGTCCCGGTAGAGCCCCTCGCCGTAGATGCTCATGCTGGAGGCCACGATCAGCCGCTCGACGGGCCTTTCCACAATGGCTTCGAGGAGCACGGCCGTGCCGAGATTGTTGACGCTCGTGTAGCGCTCGATCTCGTACATGCTCTGGCCGACACCGACCATGGCCGCGAAGTGAAACACCGCGTCGATCCCCTGAAGGGCCCTGCGCACGTCCACCGCATCCCGGACGTCTCCCTCCACCAGCTCCACCTGGGGAGACAGATAGCCGGGCCGCGTCCCTCCCGGTCCATGCACCTGCTCTGAGAGGTTGTCCAGGACCCGGACGCTGTAGCCGTGCACCAACAGCTCGTCCGCCAAGTGGGAGCCGATGAAACCGGCGCCTCCGGTGATCAAGATCCGTCCGCTCATTCCTTGCCTCCATGGAGATAAAGCTTCCCTGAGCCATGTCCAAAAGACACGACGAAAGTCAGCACGGTTGAGGGAGGATCACAATAGAGAATCAGGAGCTCAACGGATCCGCCCTTTCCGTCATTTGGCGGGCAGCAAATTACGTGCCAAAGACAAAAGAACGCGAAAATGCGTGCTTCCCCCCTGGAGGGGTTCCGTAGGAAACGGTAAGCTGCTGTAGTTCCTACATGGAAAAGGAGCTTCGGTGAGCCCTTCCTGCGTTCCCTCTCCCCATGCCAGGAGAGGGACCAGAAGAAGGATTATGGAAAGGAGGAAGGGCGGTTTATTGCCGTCCGTCCTGCGCTGGCGGCTCCGGCAGGGAGAGGTCGATCTTCGTGACCTTGCCCCAGGTCTCGAGCGGCTTGTCCATCCCCTGGGAGGGACCCACCACGAGGATCGAGAACTCCTCGGGGCGCAGGTGCCGGGCCGCCTTGCGGACCTGCTCCAGGGTCACGGACTCGACGCCGGAGCGGTAGCGGGAGAGCCAGTCGAGGGGATAGCCGTAGGTCTCCAGGAAGAGCTGCCGGTTGAGCACCTCGCGCCGGGTGTCGAAACGGAAGATGAACGAGCCCAGGAGGCTCTGCTTGGCCGCTTCGACTTCAGCCGCGGTGAGCGGCTGGGCCGTCAGGTTGCGCGCCTCTTCGATCAGGGCATCGATGCCGGCTCCCGTGGTCTCCGTCTTGGTCGAGATGAAGAGCGAGGCGAGGCCGGGGTGGTCGAACTCGCCGCCCACGCCGCCGAACACCGCGTAAGCGAGCCCTTTCTTCGTCCGGATGTTGGAGACCAGGCGCGAGGCGAAGGAGCCGGAGAGAGCCTGGTTCATCACCTCCAGGGCATAGTAGTCCGGGTCGTTCAGCAGCACTCCCAGGTGCCCGATCTGGACGAACGACTGGGTGACGTCGTCCTTCGCCACGTAGTACACCCCTGGGCTCGGCTGCTTCCTGAAGGGAGTCTCGGCAGGCTTCCACTGCGGGCCATGCGGCCAGTCGCCGAAGGCTTCGCGGACGAGCCGCAGGGCCTCGTCGCGGTTGAAGTCGCCCACCAGGCCGAGGACGACGCGGTCCGGGTGGCACCCAGCCATGTGCCAGGCCGTGAGGTCCTCGCGGCGGATGGCGCCCAGGCTCGCGAACGTCTCCGTGCGGGCATAGGGGGAGTCCGGTCCGTAGACCACCTTGCGGAACTCGCGGAACAGGATCTCGTCGGGATCGTCGTTCTGCCGGGAGACGTTGGCGATGGCCTGGTTTTTCGCCACTTCGAGCTTGCGGGCGTCGAAGGCGGGCCGGCGCAGCACGTCGGCGAAGGTCTTCAGCACCTGGGGAAAGTCAGCCTTGAGCGAATTGAGGTTCACCTGGACCAGGTCCTCGTCGCCCCGCGCCTCGATGGCGGCGGCGCGGCTCTCCAGGAAGTCGTCCAGGGCATCCCCGGGCAGGCTTTGCGTGCCGCCCGTGCGCATCACCTCGGCGCCCAGGTCCGTGAGACCCACCTTGTTGGCAGGATCGAAGCGGCCGCCCGCGCGCACCAGGGCCGTGGCTTCCACGATCGGCAGCTCATGGTCTTCCAGCAGCATCACGACCATGCCGTTGTCGAGCACCACGCGTTCCGGCTGGGGGATGTCGAAGGCCGGCAGCGGCGGGTAGCGCAACTCGTTCGCCCGGGTTGCCTGGGCTGTGCCCACCGCCGGCAGGGCCACGGATGCCACGAGCAGGAAGGCCGGGATTCGGAAATGGCGTCGGTTCATCGTCGGTCCTCCTACTTCTTCGCGCCGGGAGCGGCCGGCGCGGGCGTCTTCTGGGCTTCGCGGTTGATGATCATCGCCACCGTGCGGTTGGGGGCCTGGAACGTCTCGCTGGCCACCCGGCGGATGTCGGCCTTGGTCACCTTGTCCAGCCGGTCGATGTAGCGGAACAGCTCGCGCCAGTCGCCGTAGAGACGCTGATATTCGGCGAGTTGCTCGGCGAGACCCTGGTTGCTGCGCAGCCTGCGGATCAGGTCGGCCTTGGCGCGTGTCTTGAACTTGATGAGCTCCTCGTCCGTGACGTCCTCGCGCTTCAGCCGGTCGATCTCCTCGCGCAGGGCCGCCTGCACCTGCTGATTGGTCACCCCGAGGGCGGGCACGGCCAGCGCGGCCCACAGATTCGGGTACTTCTCGCCCGGGAAGCCGGAGAACGACTGGACGTCCACCGCCAGCTTCTTGTCCCGCACGAGAGAGCGATAGAGGCGCGAGGTGCGGCCGTTCGAGAGGATGTCGTCGATGGCGTCGTAGACCGGCTGGTCCGGGTGGGTCGAGGCCGGCTTGTGGTACCCCTCCAGGTAAAACGGCTGCGCCGTATCTTCCAGAACCACCGTGCGCTCGGCGATCTGCTTCGGCTCGACCGTGCGCAGGGGCGGCGGCGCGGGCCGGGCCGGGATGCGGCCGAAGTACTTCTCCAGGATTGGAATCAGGGTCGCGGCCTTGACGTCGCCCACCACCGCCGTCGTCAGGTTCGATGGCGCGTAGTAGGTGTCGAAGAACTTCTGGGCGTCCGTGATGGAGATCGCCTGCAGGTCGCTCGGCGTGCCGATGCCCGGCTGCTGATAAGGGTGGTACTGGTACGCCGTGGTGATGAACTGCTCGACCAGGCGGCCGATCGGCCGGCTCTCGTAGCTCATCCGCCGCTCCTCGCGCACCACGTCCCGCTCCTCGTAGAACTCGCGGAAGACGGGATGGGCGAAGCGCTCGGATTCGAGGAACGCGAAGAGCTCCACCTTGTCGAACTCGTGAACGCGCAGCACGCCGCGAGTGTCCTTGCCCGCGCTGCCCGCCTCACGCCGGAAGCACGGTGAGTACGCGCAGAATCCGCGCGGGAGATTCGCGCCGTCCAGCATCTCGTCGCCGGACATCCTCATGCCGAGGATCATGTCGTCGCCGATGCGGCGGCGCATCTCCTCCAGGACCTCGAGCGAGAAGCGCATGCGGTTGGCGAGGCTGCCGCCGTAGCCGTCGGTGCGCCGGTTCGCGGTGGGGGACCAGAACTGGTCGGTGAGGTGGGAGGAGGCGTGGAGCTCGACGC
>CAXTNS010000028.1:0-3714 GCA_964245465.1 uncultured Thermoanaerobaculia bacterium | reverse complement strand
CCTGGTTCGCCCGGAAGTCGGCCTGGAGGGTTTCGAGCTTCTTGGCGTCCGGCTTGGCGGCCATGCGCTCGGCCTGCCAAGCCTGATAGGCGGCCTCCAGGGCTTCGAGGGCCTTCTTCTCCGCGGCGTAATCCGTGGTGCCGAGGTTGGGCGTGCCCTTGAAGGCCATGTGCTCGAACATGTGGGCGAGGCCCGTGATGCCCGGCACCTCCTGGGCGGAGCCCACGTCGGCGATGGTGGCGAAGGAGAAGACCGGCGCCGTGGGCCGCTCCACGATGATGAAGGTCCAGCCGTTGGCGAGCTTGTGGACCGTCGTCCTCTGCTCGAACGACTTGAGGTCCTGAGCCCCAGCCATTGCGGCGCCTGCAAGGAGGAGCAGGGCGAAGAGGGACCTTAAAGCTGTGTTTCGGATCATGAGAATCTCCCGTGAGGAGTTTGCAGGGATTCTAACCCGCGGGTGGCTGCGGGTGTTCCCGGTCTCCTGGCGGGGGACACCGCCCGTCAGGCGGCGGCCAGCCGTTGCCGGGCTTCCATGAGCGCGAAGCCGAGGAGGTTCTGGCCTTTCCACTCCACCGGGTTCCGGGTGCGCACGTCGGTCGGGGCGAGTCCGATACCCCACAACGGGTCTACGGAGGTGGTCCCCACCAGCACGCGTGGGGCCGTGCCCAGCAGGAAGGTGCGGAGTTGCTTGTCCTGGCCGAACTTGTGGAGATTGCCGCAGACCACGACCTCGAACTTCGCCTTGTTCCAGGTCTTCTGATCGAAACCCTGGATTTCACGGCTGAGTTGCTTCGCCGTAGAGGGGCTCGTCGCGGCGATGATTTTCTCCTGGGTGGCCGAGTCCCCGAAGAGCCGCGCCTTTTCAGCCATCATGAAGTGCTCGGCGGAGGGATAGGTCACACCGTCCACGGTGAAGCTGGAGGGCCACCAGGGACTCAGGCAGCTCTTTCCGATCTTCCCGTCTTTCTCCGGTTGATGGCCCCAGAAGAAGAAGTAGGTGGGCTTCTTGCCTTCTCGGATGGCACTCTGGAGCTCGTCAACGTTCCTTACGTTCATGACGTCTTCCTTCCTTACACGATCGAGCGAGTGTGCCCGAGCTGACACCAGTGTACAGGTATCGTGTGAAAGTTACGAATCGGGCGGAGAGCCCTACCTGCGGACCGCGGCCTGGAATTCCTCAAACGGCAGCGTATTGAGCACGTCCTCCGGCTCCAGCCCCGCCCGGCGGGCCTGCTCCACGCCGTAGCGCATCAGGTCCAGCTCGCGGGTGCGGTGGGAGTCCGTGTTGATGACGACCTTGCAGCCCAGCTCCTTGGCGAGCTTGAGATGGCTGTCCCGGAGGTCCAGGCGGTTGGGGCTGGAGTTCAGCTCCATGGCGACGCCCAGCTCGGCCGCCCGGCGGAGGATGACGTCGAGGTCCATCTCGACTCCCTTCCGGCGGTTGATGATCCGGGCCGTAGGGTGGCAGAAGACGTTGACCTCCGGGTGCTCCAGGGCCCGCAGCACGCGTTCCGTCTGCTGGTCCGAAGGGAGGTCGAAGCGGGAGTGAAGAGAAACCAGGACCAGGTCGAGCCCGGCCAGCATCTCGTCTTCGAGGTCGAGCGAGCCATCGCCCAGGATGTCCACCTCCATGGAGCGCAGGATGCGGATCTCGGGATGGCGGGCGCGGACCTCCTCGATCTCCGCCCACTGCTGGCGCAGGCGGTAGGCATCGAGCCCGCCGGTCATCGCCAGCGATTTGCTGTGGTCCGAGATGACCATGTACTCGTAGCCGCGGGTCACGCAGGCCTCGACCATCTCCTCGATCGAATTCCGTCCGTCCGACCAGGTGGAGTGCATGTGGAGGTCGCCCCGCAGGTCCTGGATCCGGATCAGGTGAGGGAGCCGGCCCGCGGCCGCGGCCTCGATCTCCCCCCGGTCCTCACGCATCTCGGGGGGGATCCAGGCGAGGCCCACGGTGGCGTAGACGTCCGCCTCCTCGCGGCCGGCGATGAATTCCCCTTCCTCCTCCTGGTTCCTTTCCTGGACCCGGAAGACGCCGTACTCGGAGATCCTGAGCCCCTTTTCGACCGCCCGGCGCCGGAGCTTGACGTTGTGCTCCTTGGAGCCCGTGAAGTAGACGAGCGCGGCGCCATAGCACTCATCGGGCACCACCCGCAGGTCCACCTGGAGGCCCGAGCCGAGAACGATGGTGCTCCGGGTGTCGCCCGCCATCAGGATTTTGTCTACCTGAGGATAGCCGCGGAAGCGCTCCATCACGGGGATGGGTCGGGAGGCGATGGCGAGGAGGTCGATGTCCCCCACGGTCTCCTTGCGGCGGCGATAGCTGCCGGCCACCTCCAGGCGCTCTACCTCCGGGATCTCGCGCAGATAGGAGAGCAGGGGCTCGACGAAGCGTTCGGCGTCGGTCAGCAGGAACCGGCTGCCGTGCTGGCGGTACTCCTCGATGCCGGCGAGGATCTTCTCCTGACTCTTGGCGCCGAACCCAGGGAGGTTGGCAATGCGCCCCTCCTTGGCCGCGGCTTCGAGCTCTTCGACCGAGCTGATCTTGAGCTCGTCATGGACCTTCTTGGCCTTCTTGGGACCGAGGCCGGGCAGGCGCATCAGCTCGATCAAAGAGCGGGGCACCTCGGCCAGCAGCTCGTCGCGAAAGCCCAGCGTCCCCGTCTCCACCATCTCGCGGATGTGGTTGGCCATCTCCTTGCCGATCCCCGGCAGGTCCGTGAGAGAACGGTTCTCCAGGACCCACTTGCGAAGGGGGACCGTCAGCGTCTCGACCGTCCGCGTGGCGTTCCGGTAGGCGCGGATGCGGAAGGGATTGGCGTTCTGGATCTCGAGGATGTCGGCGACCTCCTCGAGGATGCGGGCGATTTCGGGGTTTTCCAAGCAGCCTCCACCTCTTCTCGAAGCCCATCCTAACGCAGACATGGGAAGGCGTGTAGAATAGTTGCATGATCCGGGACTTTGAGATTGTTGTTGAGTGCGATGGGGAAGGCTACTACGTGGCGACCGTCCCTGCTCTCCGCGGGTGGCATACGCAAGCCAGGTCCTCGGACGATCTCATGGAGCGCGTCCGGGAGGCGATTGGGCTTGCCTGGAAGCGGAAGGGAGCCCAGGGGACGTTATAGTTGCCGTAAGGGAGGCCCTTATGGCTCAGCCAATGCTCGAAAAGGACCAGCTCAAGGTATTGATGAAAGAGGCCTTGGTCGAAGTTCTTGAAGAAAACCAGGATCTAGTGCGTGCACTCTTTGAAGAAGTCTTTGAGGACATCGCGTTGGCTCGCGCCATTGAGGAGGTAGAGGGTGAGGAGATCGTCGATGAACGTGAGGTCTTCGAAGTCTTCGAACGCGCCAAATGAAAGTCCATTTCGGTAAGGGCTTTCTCAGAGACCTTCGAGTTATCCGGGAGAAGAAAAGCCTGGATCGCATTGAGCAGGCCATCGAGGGCATCAAGGCTGCGAGTCGCTTGGAAGACGTGCCTCACCTCAAGAAACTTCAGGGTACAGGTAAGTACTACCGAATCCGAGTCGGTAACTACCGGCTTGGCCTTATCGTCGAAGACGACGTGATCGTCTTCGCAAGGGCCCTACCCAGAAACGAGATCTATCGCTATTTTCCTTGAGGTGACAAAAGCCCGCATTCGCGACCTTGGCCGCACCACCACAGATCCGGTTTACTGGGTTTCTCCAACCTCCCTTCCATTCCCCCCATACTC
>CAXTNS010000027.1:22363-22760 GCA_964245465.1 uncultured Thermoanaerobaculia bacterium | reverse complement strand
GAGGAGGAAGCGTGAAGCTGAACGGCATCGCCTTTTCCCAGGATCAGCCGATTGTGGTGCTGGACGGCCGCGTCATGGGACCGGGCGAAGTCATTCAGGGCTTCACGGTTGTGGAGATCCAGTCCGACCGGGTGAAGCTGCAGGGTCACGGCGCGACGGTGTTCGTGACGACCAAGTAGACGCTCCTGCCTACGAGGCGCCCGCCGCCCGTGCACGCCCCCGCGCGGCTCGTGCCCGGCCCCGAGTTTCCGCCGCCCGCTCCCGGGCGGCCCGCAGCCCCTCCCGGCCGTCGGGGGCCACCCGCACGTCGTGCCCGTGCCATCGGATGAGCGTTGCCAGGGTTTGGGCGGCGTCCTCGTTGTCCTCGAGCAGCAGGACATCGAGCCGTCGGACGGGG
>CAXTNS010000027.1:0-22353 GCA_964245465.1 uncultured Thermoanaerobaculia bacterium | reverse complement strand
CTCCCGGGCGGCGCGTGCACACCCGTGAGTTTCTGCTGCCGCCCCTTCTGCGGCGCGTGCGCGCCCCTGAGTTTTTGCCGCGCGACCCTGTGCGGCTCGTGCACGCCCGTGAGTTTCTGCCGCACACTCCCACGCGGCTCGTGCGCACCCGTGAGATTCTGCCGCCGCCCCGTGTGCGGCCCGTGCAAACCTGTGAGATTCCGCCGCCGCCCTATGCGTGGCCCGTGCGCACCCGTGAGTTATCGCCGCACGCCGCCGAGCGGGGACCGGAAAGCAGGGAAGCCCCTCCCTAGGGCCGCCGGAACGCTTTTCAAACGCATAGTCCGGCGTGCCGGTTGAGAAGACCATCAGGGAGTATCGGACGTTGTTGAAGTCCCTGAGATCTCCCTGCTAAGGGACTAACTGAGGATCGAATCCACCGCAAAGCTCACGTCCGGTAACGCCTCCGGAGAGATCTCGTCCCCCCGCCGGTACTCTCGCACCTCTTGATACCCCTGAGGAGACGGCCGGCGGTACACGGTGATCGTGCCTCTGCCTTTCCTCACGTCCACCAGCCAGGCTTCCGGGATACCGCTCTCCGCGTAGAGAGGGATCTTGACATCGCGGTCATGGGAGAGGGAGGACTCCGCGATTTCGATTACGAGGGGCACGTCAGCAGCGATCGGCGGGTTTGACGCAAGGTCACCTCGTGGCCACAGCAGAGCGAGGTCCGGCTGAGGTTCCGTCTCGCATTCAGGAAGCTGGAGAGGGCACTGGGGGCTGAGGAGCACTCTCGGGATAAGGGTTGATAGCAACCGGTTAAGTTGAATGACGCAGGCGATGTGCCGGCTACCCATGGGCGGCATTTCAACGATCTCTCCCCGGATCAGCTCCACCCTCTCGTCGGGGAGGAAATAACCGGCTTCCGCCATCTGGTGGAACTCGTCGATCGTCAGCCGCTTTGGATTCGGCACTGCCATGGATCACCTCCACCCTCCATTCTACGCCTGAACGCGTGGAGGGATCTTATTACGGTGTCGGGTGGGACGTATACCAGCAAAAATACCGGATCAACCGAGGATTGAGACCACCGGAATACACACGTCCGGGAAAGCCTCCGGAGAGATCTCATCCCCACGCCGATACTCTCGAACCTCCCGGTAACCCTCAGGAGACGGCCGACGGTAGAGGTAGATCGTACCCTCCCTCGTACCTTCCTTGATGGCTACCAGCCAGACTTCCGGAATTCCAACTCTTGCGTAGACAGGCAGCTTGAGGCGACGGTCATCGCGCAGGGAGGAGTCAGCGACCTCGATGACCAGATGGATGTCCTGGGGAGTCGAATACTCATCTTCCAGGAAACCCTCGCGTAACAAGAAAGCGTCCGGACAGAAGAAGGAGTGCTCGTTGATCCAGGCAACATTCTGGATATCCACGACTGTGCGGTTGCCCAGAGCCCCAGTGAGCAACCGGATGAGCCGCCGTACGCACCCGGCGTGGCGCTTCCCGATGGGAGACATCTCAACGATCTCCCCTTCGATCAGCTCCAAGCGGGCATCCTCGGCGAAAAGGCCGGACTCGGCCATCTCCAGGAACTCTTCGACCGTCAGCAGCCGCCTTGGATTCGGCACCGCCATAGACCACCTCCGTCCTCCATTCTACGCCTGAACGCGTGGAGAGATCTTACTCTGAAGTGGCGCCTGGAAGGAATTCCTGTTGCCACAACTCGCGATCTCCCTGAAATAGGCAAGGAAAGTCTTGACAGGCCATGCATGACATGCAGTATCATTTGCATGGATTTGCTGCATGGACCCGAACGATGCCACACGAGACCGAGACCCGCGAGACCCGCCAGCAGGTGATCCTGTCCCTGCTCGAGAACCACAGGGTGAAGAGCCAGGTGGAGCTCCTGGACCTTCTGCGCGGACAGGGGATCTCGGCCACCCAGTCGAGCGTCAGCCGCGACCTGCGGGACCTCGGGGTGGGGTGGATCGGCGGGCGGTATGCCCTGCCCTCGGAGCATGAGGGGAACGACCCCGGTGTAGCTGAGGTCGCGGTCTTCCTGCGGGGCATCCGGCCTGCGGGTACCAACCTCACGGTCCTCCTCACCATGGCCGGGACCGCCCAGGCCGTGGCCCTCGCCATCGACCGGGCCGGCTGGCCCGAGCTGGTGGGCACCATGGCCGGCGACGACACCGTGTTCGCGGCCACGTCTTCCGCGCACGACCAGAAGCGCTTCATCCGACGTCTCGAAGGCTTCCTCACCAGGAGGTAAACCCATGGCCAACCCGATCGTGCTCGCCTTTTCCGGCGGGCTGGATACCTCTTTCTGCATCCCATGGCTCGCCGAGAAGCACGGGCGCCCCGTCGTCACCGTGACGGTGAACACGGGCGGGATCGACGCTGAGGCGGCCCAGGCCCTGGCCGACCGGGCGCGCGCGCTCGGGGCTGCGGACCACGTGCTGGTGGACGCCCGGGCCGACTACTTCGAGCGGGTGTTGCGCTTCCTGGTCATGGGCAACGTGCGGCGCGGCCAGGTCTATCCCCTGTGCGTGGGGGCCGAGCGGGTGATCCAGGCCCAGGAGGTGGCCATGGCGGCGGCGCGGCTGGGCACGCGCACGGTGGCCCATGGCTGCACGGCCGCGGGCAACGACCAGGTGCGCTTCGAGGTGGCCCTGCGGACGCTCGACCCGGGCCTGGAGATCCTGGCGCCGGTGCGCGACGAGCCCAGGCCGCGGGCCGAGCAGGTGGCCTATCTGGAGGAGAGGAGATTGCCGGTGCCGGCCTTCGGCGCGGCCTATTCGATCAACCGCGGCCTCTGGGGCGTGACGATCGGCGGCAAGGAGACGCTGGACACGGTCTCCTCGATCCCGGAATCCGCCTGGGTGCTCACCCGGGACGCTTTCGACAAGCCTCTTCCGCCGTCCCGCCATACCGTGTCGTTCGAGGCCGGGGTGCCGTCCGCGTGGGATGGCGAGGCGCTCTCGCCGGTCGATCTGATCGAGCGGGTCGAGGAGGAGGCGCGGGGATACGGCATCGGCCGGGGGATCCACCTGGGAGAGACGATCCTGGGGATCAAGGGGCGCGTGGCCTTCGAGGCTCCGGCCGCCGAGGTGCTGCTCACGGCCCACCGGGAGCTCGAAAAGCTGATCCTCACGGGCCGGCAGATCCGGATGAAGGAGACGGTCTCGGCCGTCTACGGCGACCTCGTCCACGAGGGTCAGCATCTCGATCCGGTGTGCCGGGACGTCGAGGCCCTGCTCCTCTCCTCGCAAACGCGGGTCACGGGCGAGGTCCATCTCCTCTTCCGGACCGGCCAGGTGTTCGTGGAAGGCGTCGCTTCGCCCTACTCGCTGCGGGAGGCCTCGCGGGGCGTCTACGGCGAGGCCACGGGGGAGTGGACGGCGGCGGATGCCCGGGGTTTCTCGCGGATCGTGGCGCTTCCTGGTGAGCTTTGGGCCCGGATGGGAGGTGTCTCGTGAAGACCGTGCTGCTGGACAAGATCGCGTCCGTCACCCGCGCCTGTCAGCTCAAGAGGGAAGTGCGGGTCAGCTCCGACATCCCTTGCGAAGAAGGGGTGGTGGTGGCCGTGCGAGTGAAGAACGACAAGAGCACCTACAGCCAGCTCGAGTTGCCGAGCGGGCGCATGGCCCAGGTGAAGAAGGGGGACGTGGTGGCGGGCGCCCTCGGGCACCGGCACGCACTCTTCGGCTACTCGGGCCACCTGCCGGAGCGGCTGGCGCCGGGGGACACCATCCACCTGCTCAACATGGGCGGCGTGCTGGGGATCTGCGATTCCGTAAACCCGGACCTGGGACCGCCGTTCGAGTGCGAGGTGCTGGGCGCGGTGCTCCACTTTCCCTATCTCGGGGAGCGGATCGGCGTCGCGGCGCGGATCGGCGGCGAGACGCTCGACCTCGCGGCGCCCATGAACGCGGCGGGCGTGCCGGTCGTGGCCCTGGTCGGCTCGTGCATGAACTGTGGCAAGACGGCCGCGGCCTGCACGCTGGTGCGCCAGTTGAGCCACCAGGGGTGGACGGTGGATGGCTTGAAGGCCACCGGCGTCTCCCTGCGGCGCGACGTGCTGGCCATGGAGGACGCGGGAGCGCGCTCGACGGCGATCTTCACGGATCTCGGCGTCGTCTCCTCGACTCCGGCCAACGCGCCGGCCGTGACGCGGACGCTGGTCTCCCGGCTGGCCTCGGCGCGGCCGGATGCCATTGTGGCCGAGCTGGGCGACGGGCTCCTTGGGGCCTACGGGGTGGCGGCCATCCTGGACGATCCCGAGATCCGCGCCGCTTTCACGGCCGTGGTGCTGGCGGCGAACGACCCGGTGGCGGCCTGGGGCGGGGTGCGGATGCTGCGCGAGACGTTCGGCATCGAGCCGGTGGCAGTGACCGGTCCGGCGACGGACAACATCGCGGGCACGCGGATCATCGAGGAAGCCGTGGGCGTGCCCGCCATCAACGCGCGGACGGACGGCGAGCGGCTGGCCGCCCTGGTCCGGGAGAAGCTGGGCCTTGGTGTACCGGCAGGCGAGGTGGTGGCGCGGTGAACGCAATTGATCCCGTCAAAACGGTCCCAACGCTCGTCCTGGGCGGTTCGGGCTACGTGGCCGGGGAGCTGCTGCGGCTGCTCGCTGGCCATCCCCATCTCCGCCCGTTCGCCGCGTTGTCGGAGAGCCAGTCGGGGGGAGCGGTCGAGGCGGCGTTCCCGCATCTGGCGGGGTGCTATCCCGATCTGGCCTTCTCGAGCCGGGAGGATCTGCCGCGGCTGATCGGGGAGCAGGAGACCCTGGCCGTGCTCTGCGCCGCACCCCATGGCGCCGCCGCTCCGCTTCTGGATGGAATCCTGACGGAGGCGGAGAAGGCGGGGACGGCGGTGCGGATCGTGGACATTTCGGCCGATTTCCGCTTCGCGGATGGGGCAGCGTACGAGAAAGTCTATGGGCACCCCCACGGGGCTCCGGACCGGCTGGCCGCCTTCCGCTGCGCCTTGCCCGAGCACCTCGAAGAGACGCCGGACGGCCACGTGGGCCACCCCGGCTGCTTCGTGACGGCCACGCTGCTGGCCGCCGTGCCGCTGCTCAAGCTGGGTCTCGTGGAGCCGCGCCTCTCCATGGTGGCGGTCACGGGCAGCACGGGAGCGGGGCGGACGCCCACGGCCACGACGCACCATCCGGCGCGGCGGAGCACGGTGTTCGCCTACAACCCGCTCAAGCACCGGCACGAGCCGGAGATGCGGGCGCTGGCCTCGGCGGTGTCGGGAGTGGATACGACCATCCATTTCGTTCCCCAGTCCGGGCCGTTCGCCCGGGGGATCTACGCCACGCTCCAGGGGCGGCTCGTACGGCCCATGGAGACGGGGGAGGTCCGCCAGGCTCTGGCCGGCTTTTAAGCGCCGTTCGTGGATATCCTCTCCGAGCCGCCGCGCCTTCAGGACGTCGTCGGCACGAACCGAGCCCGCCTTTCCGTGGCCGCCGACGGGGATCACCTCGTGGTCTTCTCCGCCATCGACAACCTGGTCAAGGGCGCCGCGGGCGGGGCGATCCAATGGATGAACCGGCTCCTCGGCTTCCCGGAAACGGCGGGGCTGAGGGTGCCGGGATTGGGATGGATTTAGGAGATGACCATGACAAATACAGCGGTTGAGACCGCTCTGCAGGCCGAGTTGGACGAAGCCCGCTGGCTGCTGCCGGTCTACGCCCATACGCCCGTCGAGCCCGTGCGGGGCGAGGGAGCGATCCTGGAGACCCGCGACGGCCGGCGGCTGATCGACTTCTATGGCGGCCCCGCGGTGGCCCTGCTGGGCTACCGGCCTCCCCGGCTGGTGGCGGCGCTGGCCGGCCAGGCGGAGGAGCTGTTCTTCCAGAGCAACTCCGTGCCGCTGGGCGTCCGTGCCCGGGCTGGCGAGCGCCTCGTGCGCTTCGGGCCGGAGGGGCTCACCCGCGCCTTCCTGGTCAACAGCGGCGCCGAGGCCAACGAGAACGCCCTGCGCCTCGCCTTCCGCCACACGGGCAGGAGCCGCGTCATCGCCGTCGAAGGGGCCTTCCACGGCCGCACGGCGGGCGCCGCGGCCCTCACGTGGAAGTCGGAGAAGTGGTACGCCTTCCCACGGGCGCCGTTCGACGTCACGTTCGTGCCCCGCGGAGACGTGGGCGCCCTGGAAAAGGCCCTGACGGCGGACGCGGCAGCGCTGATCCTGGAGCCCATCCAGGGGCAGGCGGGCGCCGTGGATCTGGGGAGCGATTATCTGACGGCGGCCCGCGAGCTGACGCGGAAGACCGGCGCGCTTCTGATCTTCGACGAGGTGCAGTGCGGCATGGGGCGGACGGGCCATCCTTTCGCGGCGCAGGCCTATGGGGTGACGCCGGACGTGCTGACGACCGCGAAAGGCCTCGCCGGGGGTTTCCCGGCCGGGGCACTGCTGGCGAGCGACGCGGTCGCGGCCGGGCTCAAGCACGGCGATCTGGGGACCACCTTCGGCGGCGGTCCGCTGGCCTGCGCGCTGATCGAGACGGTGATCGACACGATCGAGTCCGAGGGGCTGATGGATCGCGTCCAGGTCCTCTCCCGGCAGATCCGCGAGACCTGTCAGGTGGGGCCGGTGACGGGCGTCCAGGGTTACGGCTTCCTGCTCGGCCTGCGCACGTCGCGGCCGGCGCGGGAAGTGGTGGACGAGCTGCTGGACCACGGAATCATGGCGGGCACGAGCGGCGATCCCAACGTCGTCCGCCTGCTGCCGCCCCTGGTGCTGGAGGCCTCGCACGTGGAGACGCTGGCGAAAGCCCTCGGGGAGATCCGGGGGTGAAGGGGTTCCTCGACCTCGCGGACCTCTCCCGCGAGGAGGTCGTGGACCTCCTGGATCTCGCCCTGTGGCTGGAGCGCCATCCCGAGCCGGAGGCGCTCAAGGGGAAGGTTCTGGCGCTGCTGTTCTTCAACCCGTCACTGCGTACCCTCGCCTCGTTCCAGGCGGGGATGTCCCGGCTGGGCGGAAGCTCCTTCGTGATCTCCCCCGGGCAGGGGACGTGGATCCTGGAGACCCGCGACGGGGTGGTGATGGACGGCGCCGCGGCCGAGCACGTGAAGGAGGCCATCCCGGTGCTCGCGAGCTACGCGGACGCGCTGGGCATCCGCTCCTTCGCGGGCGGCACGGACCTGGCGGCGGACCTCGCGGACGCGACGTTCCGTTCGATGGCGGAGGTCTGCCCCGTGCCGCTGGTCAACATGGAGTCCGCCGTGAACCACCCCTGCCAGGCGCTGGGGGACTGGAAGACGATGGACGACGTCGGCATCTCCCAGAACGGGAAATTCGTCCTCTCCTGGGCCTGGCATCCCAAGCCGCTGCCTCTCGCCGTGCCCGCCGCGGCCGTCCACATGGCGGCCCTGCGGGGGATGGACGTCACCGTGCTGCGACCCGAAGGGTTTTCTCTGCCGGAGCCCATCATGGAGAAGGCGCGGCACGCCGCATCCCTTTCCGGCGGCTCGGTGCGGGAGACGGACGACCGCGCCGAGGCCCTGGAAGGGGCGCAGGTGGTCTACGCCAAGTCGTGGACCTCGCCCGTGCACTACGGCAACCCGGAGGCGGAGGCGGCCTTCCGGGCGCCCCTGCGCGACTGGTGCGTGGGCGACGACTGGTTCGCCGCGGCGGCGTCGGACTGCCGGTTCATGCACTGCCTGCCGGTGCGGCGCAACGTGGTGGTGAAGGATTCGGTGCTCGACGGGCCGCGCAGCGTGGTGGTCCAGGAGGCGAAGAACCGCATGTGGGCGCAGATGGCGGTGCTCTACCGCCTGATGGGAGGATCGAGATGAAAGACGTCGGCCAGCGGACCGCAGAGCTTGCGGCCTTGAAGCACGCGGTCCCCTACATCCGGATCTTCCAGGGGAAGACCTTCGTCATCAAGGCGGGGGGCGGCGCCCTGGAACGCGAGGCCACGCTCAAGACCTTCCTGGAGCAGGTGGAGGTGTTCCACCAGGTGGGCATCCGGGTGGTCCTCGTCCACGGCGGCGGCACGCAGTCGAGCGATCTCTCCAAGGCCCTGGGCGCTGAGGCCCGCTTCGTCGAGGGACGGCGCGTGACGGACGAGAAGGCCCTGGAGGTGGCGGCCATGGTGCTCAACGGCGCCGTGAACACTCAGATCCTCGCCGCCTGCCGCCGTCTGGGCCTGCCCGCCGTGGGGCTCTCCGGGGTCGACGCCGGGCTCATCCAGGCCAGGAAGCGCCCGCCGGTGCGCGTGGGGGAGGAGATCGTGGATTACGGGTTCGTAGGCGACATCGTCTCCATCGATCCACGGGTCCTGAACAGCCTGATGGACTCCGGGTACGTGCCGGTTGTGAGCCCTCTCTCGGCCGCCGCGGACGGCACGGTGCTCAACATCAACGCCGACACCGTGGCCTCGGCCCTGGCCGTGGCCTTGAAGGCGGAGAAGCTCCTGTTTCTCACCGGCGCTTCGGGCAGCCTGGAGCGGCAGGACGAGCCGGGCTCGCTCGGCTCCTACACCGACCTCGCGGGCCTGCGCCGCCTGCGCGACGAGGGCGGGCTGGTGAAGGGGATGCTGCCCAAGACCTCCGCCGTCGAGGCGGCCATCCAGGGCGGCGTGCGGCGGGTCCACATCCTCTCGCACGACCTGCCGGATGGCCTGCTCGCCGAGGTGTTCACCAACCAGGGCGTGGGCACGCTGGTGGTCGAGGACGTGAAGGTCCTGAGCCCGGCCGAACAGGCGGCCGGACATTCCGCCGTCCCCGCGGGGGTGGCCTGAGATGCTCCCCGAGCGCGAAATCCTGGCCCTCCACCGGGCGATCACGTCCATCCGTTCCGTCTCCGGCGAGGAGGCGGCCCTCGCGGGCTTCCTGGGCGACCTGCTGCGGAGGAACGGCCTGGCCGTCCAACGCCTCGGCAACAGCCTGCTCGCGACGATCGGCCGGGGACCGGTGCTGCTGCTCGATACGCATCTCGACACCGTGCCGCCGGTGCCGAGCTGGACCCGCGATCCGTGGGACGTAGAGTCCGTGGACGGCAAGGTCTACGGCCTGGGCTCGAACGATGCCAAGGCGTCCGTGGCGTCCATGGTCGCGGCCTTTCTCGCCTTCCGGGAGGCGGACCTGCCGTTCACCCTGGCCCTGGCGCTCGCCGAGGCCGAGGAGACGCGGGGCACGGGCACGGAGGCTGTTCTGGCGGAGCTGTCCCGCCGGGGCACGCCGCCGGCCGCGGCCGTGGTGGGGGAGCCCACGGGGCTCGACGTGGCCGTGGCCCAGAAGGGATTGATGATCCTGGAGCTGGTGGCCCGCGGGGATGCCTGTCACGCCGCTCATGCCGCGGCCCTGGGCGCGAAGAACGCCGCCCGCCTGCTGGCTCACGACCTCGTGGCTCTGGAGGGGGTGGACTTCGGTCCGGCCCATCCGCGGCTCGGCCCCATCACCCTGGAGCCCACGCAGGTGCAGGCCGGCACGGCCCGCAACATCGTGCCCGGCGAGGCCCGGGCGGTTCTCGACGTGCGCACCACGCCCTCCCTGGGACGCGGGGAGGTCCGGGAGCGGATCGAGCGGGCGGTCAAGAGCGAGGTCCGGGTGCTGTCCGACCGCCTGGTCCCCCGCGAGACCTCGGAGGCGGAGCCGCTCGTGGAAGCCGCCCGCCGCGCCCGGCCCGAGGCCCGGCTCTACGGCTCGGCCACGCTCTCCGACCTGGTCTTCATGGACGCCATCCCGGCCTTCAAGTGCGGTCCGGGGCGGACGGAGCGCTCGCACACGCCGGACGAGTTCGTGCTGGAGGAGGAGGTCCTGGACGGCGCCCGCTTCTACACCCGTTTCGTGCGCTCCTTCGCCGAGATGCGGGCGGAAGAGGAAGCGGCGTGAGCCGTCTCTGGGACAAGGGCGAGCCTCTGGACGGCCGGGTCCTGCGCTACACGGCAGGCGAGGATTCCGTTCTGGACGCCCGCCTCGTCCCTTACGACGCCCGCGCCTCGACGGCCCATGCCGCCATGCTTCGCGAGACGGAACTCCTTTCGGCGGAGGACTTCGAGGCGATCCGTGACGGTCTCCAGGCGTTGGAACGGGGGCACGCGGAGGGCGCCTGGGAAATCACGCTCGAAGACGAGGACGTCCATACCGCCTTGGAGACCCGCCTGACGGAGAGGATCGGGGAGGCCGGGGCCCGCCTCCACCTCGGCCGCTCCCGGAACGATCAGGTTCTCGCCGCCCTCCGGCTCTACCTGATGGACGCAGTCGCGGAGCTGGCCGCCGGAGCGCGGGACGTGGCCGCGGCCCTGGATGGCCTGGCGGAGCGGGAGGCGGGGACCGTCCTGCCCGGCTACACCCATCTCCAGCAGGCCATGCCCAGCTCCGTGCCTCTGTGGGCCGGGGGCTTCGCGACTGAGTTGGCAGACGATGCTGAAGGGCTCCGGACCTGCCTGCGCCGATTGGGCAAGAACCCCCTGGGATCAGCCGCGGGCTACGGCGTCCCCCTCCTTCCCATCAGCCGGGAATCGACGAGGCAGGCGCTCGGCTTCGCGGAGGTCCAGGAACCGGTGACGGCCGTCCAGCTCTCGCGAGGCAAGGCCGAGGCGCAGGTGCTCTTCGAGACGGCTCTGCTGATGCAGGACCTGGGGCGGCTCGCCACGGACCTCGTCCTCTTCGCCTCCTCCGAATTCGGCTTCGTGAGCCTGCCCCCGGCCATGACCACGGGCTCGTCCATCATGCCCCAGAAGCGCAACCCGGACGTCTTCGAGCTGGTCCGCGGACGCACGGCCACGGCCCAGGCCTGCCTCTTCGAGGCTCTGGCCATCGCCGCCAAGCTCCCCTCGGGCTATCACCGGGACCTTCAGCTCCTGAAAGCCCCGCTCTTCCGGGGGATCGACCTTGCCCGGGAGACCCTCGCCATCCTCGCCGCCGCCCTCCCCGAGGTGCGTTTCCACCCCGAGCGCATCCGCCTCGACCCGGGTCTCCGGGCCGCCGAGGAGGCGTACCGGCTGGTCCTCGAAGAGGGGATTCCCTTCCGCGAGGCCTATCGGCGCGTGGGACAACAGTTTCGGAAGACCGAAGCTTAGTTTATCCTCACGCCTCCTGGAGGAGGCGAATGCCGTCAGCGATCGACTCCCAACCGGACGAGCGCTGGATCCGCCGGCTGTTCTTCGCACTGGTCCTGCTCTACCTCGTCCCTTTCTGGACCGTCCACTACCTGCCTACGGTGGATGGGCCGTGCCATACCTACAACGCCTGGGTGATGCGGAGCTACTCCGAAGTCCCCCTGTTCCAGCGGTACTACGAGATCAGCACGAAGCCCTATCCGAACTGGACCGGCCATGGGATCATGGCGCTCCTCATGTTCGTGGTCCCGCCGCTGGTGGCCGAGAAGCTGCTGGTCTCCCTCTACACGGTGCTCTTCCTTTCGGGCGTCTGGTATCTCGCCGGGGCGGTGCAGCCCGAGCGGCGCTGGCTCGCGTTCCTCGCCTTCCCGTTCGTGTACAACGGCATGTTCCAGTTCGGCTTCTACAACTTCTCCATGGGCTTCGCGCTGTTTCCGTGGATCGTGGGTTTCTGGTGGCGGCGGCGCGAGAGGATGGACCTCCGCTTCGCGGTGGGGACCAACCTGCTTCTCGGGCTCGCCTACTTCTCCCATATCGTCGCCTTCGTCGTCTCCCTGCTGGCCATCGCCGTCCTCTGGCTGGCGATCCTCTCGCGGGAAAACTGGCGCCGGCACCTGCTGCGCGCCCTGGTGCTCGCGCCTCAGCTCATCCTGCCGCTCTGGTACCTGGTCGGGAAGGGGGCCGCCGAGTCCGTCCTGCCGGCGCGCCGGCCGTTGTCCTTCCTGGCGCGTTATCTCCTCGAGCTCCGGGTGCTCGTGATGGGAGAGGCGCAGCAAGGGCTGGCCCTGGTCCTCTCCCTGGTCTTCCTGGTGCTGGCGGGAGCCACCGTCTGGAGACGGCGCGCCAGTGGAACCAGGGGACTCCAGCAGGCCGACGGATTTCCGCTCCTGGCCATCATCCTCGCGGCGGTCTACTTCTTCAGTCCCGACGGTATGGGTGGAGGGAGCCTGCTCAAGCCGCGGCTCAGCCTCTTTCCGTTCCTGGTCCTGATCCCATGGCTCGCCCCCCCGCTCGCCCGACGGGCGCGCGGGCTGTGCATCGCCGGGCTCGCTCTCATGGCTCTGATGAACCTGGGGTACGTGGTGGCGGTGTACCAGGTGATGAGCGGCACCATGGAGAAGTACCTCGCCGGACTCGCCCCGGTCCGGCCGAACACCCGGGTCCTGCCCCTCCTGTTCCGGCGCGAATCGCCCGTCCTCGGGCACGCGATCGGCTACGCGGCCCTGGAGAAGAACCTCATCGACTGGGACAACTTCGAGGCCACGGGCCGCCACTTCCCGGCCAACTTCCGCGCCTCCGCGCCTCCGCCCCCCTACGAGAAGATCGAGTACAAACCGGCAGAGCTGTCCGTCGAAGAGTGGAAGGACCGGGCGGACTACCTCTACATCTGGCGGCTGCCCCGGGACCACCCGCTCGTGGGGCGTCTCGCGGAGCACTACAACCTGATCTCCGTAGTGAACGGCGGTGCGTTGTGGGAGCGGCGCGAGTGAGCGGCGTCTGGCTCCGCCGCGTTTTCTTCGCGTTGGCTTTGCTCTACGTGCTTCCCTTCTGGACGGTGCACTACCTCCCTACCGTGGACGGGCCGTGCCACACCTACAATGCCTGGATCCTCCGGCAATACGCCAATACCGAGCAATACCCTCTGTTCCAGAAGTACTACGAAATCAACGCCCGGCCCTACGCGAACTGGATCAGCCAGGGGGGGATGGCCCTCCTGATGTTCATCGTGCCGCCGCTGGTGGCCGAGAAGCTGTTCGTGAGCCTCTACGCGCTGATTTTGCTCTCCGGCGTCTGGTATCTGGCCGGGGCCCTGGAGGACGACCGGCGATGGCTCGCCTTCCTGGCCTTCCCGTTCGTCCACAACAACATGTTCCAGTTCGGCTTCTACAACTTCTCGATGAGCCTCGCGCTGTTCCCCTGGATCGTGGGCTTCTGGTGGCGGCACCGGGAGAGAGGCGGCCTCGGCTACGTGGTGGGGATCAACCTGCTCCTCTGGCTCTGCTACTTCGCGCACATCCTGTCGTTCGGCCTCGCCATGGTGTCCGTGGCCGTGCTCTGGCTCGCCACGCTGCGCCGTGACAACTGGCGCCGGTACCTCCTGCTGCACGTCCCGGCGCTCGCGCCCCAGGGTTTTCTGCCTCTCTGGCACATCACGGTGCAGGGAGGAGAGGCTTCGCCTTCGGGCTGGCCTTTGTGGATCCAGGTGCGCTACCTGCTGGAGCTCCACGCGCTCTTCACGTTCGACGAGGTCCAGCGCTGGCTGGCCGTGGCCGTGGCCGTGACGTTCGGCGGGCTCTTTCTGCTCACGCTGATCCGGAGGAGGAAGCCCTTCCCGCGGGAGGGCGATGCCTTCCTGCTGCTGGCCGTGGTCCTCGCCGTGCTCTACTTCCTGAGCCCGGACGCGATGGGAGGCGGGTCGATGATCAAGGTGCGGGTGAGCCTCTATCCCTGGCTGGTGCTGATCCCCTGGCTCTCGCCGGGCCTGGGAAGCCGGGCGCGCGGGGTCTTCGTCCCGGCTCTGGCCCTGATCTGGCTGCTGAACGCGGGATACCTGGTCCACTGGTACCGGCTGCTGGAAGGCGACATGAAGACCTACTTAGCCGGGCTCGAGCCCGTCCAGCCCGCTACCCGGATCCTGCCTCTCCAGTTCGAGCCCAGCCGGCGTGCCGAGAAGGCCAACGTCCTGACCCACGCGATCAGCTATGAGGCCCTGGAGAAGGGGCTGGTCGATTGGGACAATTACGAGGCCGCGACCGCGTTCTTCCCGACCCGCTTCCGCGAGTCCGCGCCGCCGCCGGTCATCTGGGAGATCGAGGCCACGCCGGACCGGGTGCGCCTCTGGGCGTGGCGGAACCGCGCGGATTACATCTACGTCTGGCGGATGCCGCCCGGCCATCCACTGAGAAACCGGCTCCGAAGACCCTACGACCTGATCTCGGTCAGGGACGGCGGTGAGCTCTGGGAGCGGCGCAGGAGAAGACAGGAACCGCGATGATTGAAGACCGGTATCTGCGGTATCTTCGCCGCCTTTTCTTTGCCCTGGCGGTGCTCTACGTCCTCCCCTTCTGGGTGGTCCCCTACCTGCCCACGGTAGACGGCGCCTGCCATACCTACAACGCGTGGATCCTCCGGCAGTACGACAACGTCGAGCAGTACCCCCTGTTCCAGAAGTACTACGAGATCAACGCCAAGCCCTACCCCAACTGGATCAGCCAGGGGACGATGGCGCTCCTGATGTTCGTGGTCCCGCCGCTCGTGGCCGAGAAGCTTCTGGTCTCCGGCTACATGCTCCTCTTCCTGGGGGGCATGTGGTATCTCGCCGGGGCCGTGCGGCCAACGGAGCGCTGGGTCGCCTTCCTGGCCTTCCCGTTCGCCTGGAACCAGCTCTTTCAGTTCGGTTTCTACAACTTCTCCTACAGCCTGGCGTTCTTTCCGTGGATCCTCGGCTGTTGGTGGCGCCACCGCGAGGCGCCGGGGCCCGGTTTCGGGATCAATTTCGCCGTGAAGGTCAATCTCCTCCTGTGGCTGTGCTACTTCTCGCACATCCTCTCGTTCGCGCTGGCCCTGATCGCCATCAGCGTCTTCTGGCTGGCCACGCTACGACCCGGAAACTGGCGCCGCCACCTGCTGCACGTCCCCATCCTGCTCCCACAGGTCATCCTGCCCATCTGGTTCTTCCTGCAGAAGACCGGCGGTGAGATCCCGGACCACTGGAGTCTGCGGCGGCTCTTCCTGTACTTTGCCGAGCTGCAGGTGCTCGTCACGCTGAACGATGCCCAGCAGTGGGCCGCCAGGGCGGTGGGTGTCCTGTTCCTGGTGCTGTTCCTCTTCACCCTGGGGCGGAAGATCCGGCGCCGGCCCTTCTTCCAGCAGGAGGACGTGTTCCTGCTCCTCTCCCTCCTCGCCATCCTTTTTTACGCCGCGAGCCCCCAGGGATTCGCGGGAGGCGCGGTGCTCAAGCCGCGGCTCAGCCTCTATCCCTGGCTCCTGCTGATCCCCTGGCTCTCGCCGGGATGGAGCCCGCGAGTGGTGAAGACCGCGGCGGGGGCGCTCGCCCTGGGAGTCCTGCTCTACGCCGGGTTCATGACGTATCTCTACCGCGTGCGCGGCGCCGAGATCGTCCGGTACCTGGCCGCGCTCGAGCCCGTCCGGCCCAACACCCGGATCTTCGCGCTTCTCTTCTCACGGAGCCTGCAGACCGACGTCCTGAGCCACGCGATCGGCTACAAGGCCCTGGAGAAGGGGCTGATCGATTGGGACAACTACGAGGCCAAGGTCTCCTTCTTTCCCACGCGCTTCCGGAGCTCCGTGGTCTTCCCCGACCTGGGGGGGGCCGTCCTGGTTCCGCACAGCTATCGGATCAAGCCCAACCTGGACCGCGTCGACGCCCTCTACACCTGGCAGATGCCGCCCGGCCAGATCCTGCGCAGGCGTCTGAAGCGGAATTACGAGCGGGTCTCGGAGCGGTTCGGCGGCGAGCTGTACGAGATCCAGCGAGACGGTCCCGGCATAGAATCCCTCCATGACAGACCTTCCGGCAGACGGCGGGACGGAGCCCCTGGCGGAGGCCCTGGCCCGCATCGGGCGCGTGCTGTCCGGGAACGGGGCCGCGGGAAGCCTGTCCGGCCTGTCGGCGGAATGTGAGCGCTTGGCGGCGGCCGAACGAGAGCGCAGGCGCCGCGCCGAGGCCCTGGAAGCTCTGCTGCCGGCCCTGGCCGAGGCGCTCGACGTGCGCGAGGTCTTCCAGAAAGTCGCCGCCGTGGCCCGGCAGGTCATCCCCCACGAGCTCCTGGAACTGGGCCTGCTCAACGGCGACGCCTCGGGCGCCAGCGTCTACGCCGTCTCGGAGGGCAGGGAGCCCGAGTCTCAGGAGTTCCGGTTTCCCCAGGTGGTCCGGAGCTCGCTGGGAAGCGACTTCTTCATCGTCAGCGAGGTGGAGATCGAGCCCACGGGGCTCCTCCGGGGGCTCTTCTACACCAGCGAGCTCACGGAGGAGAGGCCCGTCGAGCTGAGCCTCCCCCCGGAACGCCTGACGCGGCAGATCGCCCTCGGGGTCCGCTCTCACATGCGGGTCCCCGTGCGCCTCAAGGGGGAGATGGTCGGCGCGCTCCTCTTCTTCTCGCGCAACCCGCGCCAGTACAACCCGGAGCACGCCGAAGCGGGCCGCCGGATCGCGGACCACGTGGCCCTGGCGATCGCCCACCAGCGCCTGGCCGACGAGCAGCGGCGCGCCGCCGAGGTGCGGGAACGGGCGGCGCGCCTGGAGGAACGGGTGCGCGAGTTGGAGGCCAAGGGCGGCAGCCACCGGCCCTTGGGCGTCTCGAAGAAGTGGCAGGAGACCCTGGCCCTGGCCACCAAGGTGGCGGCCACGGACACGACCGTGCTCCTGACCGGCGAGTCCGGCACGGGCAAGGAGGTGCTGGCCCGATTCCTCCACCGCGCCTCGCCCAGGGCCGAAAAGTCGTTCGTGGCCCTGAACTGCGCCGCCCTGCCCGAGCAGCTCCTGGAGTCCGAGCTGTTCGGCCACGAGAAGGGGGCCTTCACCGGCGCCGTATCCGCCCGGCCGGGCCGGATCGAGCAGGCCGCGGGCGGTATCCTGTTCCTCGACGAGGTGGGGGAGATGAGCCCCGCCGTGCAGGCCAAGTTCCTCCGCGTGCTCCAAGAGCGGGAGTTCCAGCGCTTGGGCGGGACGCGTCCCTTGAAGGCCGACGTCCGCGTGGTGGCCGCCACCAACCGGGACCTCGCCGCGGCCATGGCCCGGGGCGTTTTCCGGGAGGATCTCTACTACCGGCTCCACGTCTTCGAGATCCGCCTGCCCCCCCTGCGCGAGCGGTCGGAGGACATCCCGGCCCTGCTCGAATTCTTCCTCCGCGAAATCGGTGAGCAGGTGGGCCGGCCCGCGGCGGGCGTCTCCCGCGAGGCCCGCGACAAGCTCCTCGCCTACCCTTGGCCGGGCAACGTCCGCGAGTTGCGGAACGCCGTCGAAAGGGCTGTCATCCTCTGCGAAGGCGGGCTCGTCACGAGCGAGCACCTCCCCATGTCCCTCGGGAAAGCGCCGGCTCCTGCACCGGCTGAGATTCTCGGCGGCGTCGACCTCGAAGCCGTGGAGCGCTCCTACGTCGAGCAGGCCCTGCGGCAGACGGGGAACAACAAGTCCCGGGCCGCCCGCCTCCTCGGCCTCACCCGGGCGCAGCTCTACAGCCGACTGGAGAAGTACGGGTTGTAGATAAATCGACAGTCTGCTGATTTTCCCGCACCCACGCACGCCGTAGAAACGCGCCCCCTCTACGCTCTAAATCTTTACTCTTCAGCTCGTTACCATCCCTGCCCGCCTCTGGCACAGTCCGTGGACTAACCAATCCGCGGAGGTAGCACCCGATGTCGCAGAAAACCGTAGAAATCCTCCTTGGCAAGCTGGCAACCGACGAAGAAATCCGCCACCGCTTCCGGGCGGCGCCCCTGGAGGTCCTTGAAACCGTGCGGCGGGCAGGTCATGACCTGTCGGCCGTGGAAGCCGAGGCTCTCCGCTCGTTGGACCCGGACGCCCTGGAGCGCTTCGCCCGCGCGCTGGACCCGCGGCTCCAGAAGGCCTGCCTCCACGCGAACCTGAAGGACCAGGAGACCTAGACCATGACCCGCACCGCTCTCTTGACCGCCGTCCTCGTGGCCCTCGCCGCGTGCGGCGGCGATCCGCAGGACCCCAACGTCCTCGTGGCCTCGGGCCACGTGGAGGCCACCGACGTGCGCCTCTCCACCAAGGTCGCCGGCCGGCTGCAGGACTTCAATCTCGCGGAGGGCGACACCGTCACGGCCGGGCAGGAGATCGCCCACGTCGACACCACCGACGTGGATCTCGCCGTGGCTCAGGCCCGGGCCGAGCGCCAGGCTTCCGAGGCGGAGCTGGCGTTGCGGCTGGCGGGCTCGCGCCGGGAGGATGTCGCCGCGGGCGCCGCCCAGGTCACTCAGGCCGAAGCCGACCTCGCGGGCGCTCAGAAGGACCTGGACCGCATGCAGGGCCTCCTCGACCGCGGCTCGGGCACCCCCAAATCCCGGGACGACGCCCGCACCCGCCGTGACGTGGCCGCAGCCCGGCTCAAGCAAGCTCGGGAGGCCCTCACCCGCCTGAAGAACGGCAGCCGCCTCGAGGAGGTCGCCTCCGCCCGCGCCCGCGTGGGGGTCTCCGATGCTCGCATCGCGCAGCTCGAGCAGCAGCGGACGGACGCCACCATCGTCAGCCCCACGGCGGGCGTGGTGACGGAGAAGATCGCCGAGCCCGGCGAGCTGCTCCAGGCGGGCGCGCCCCTCTGCGTGATCACCAATCTGGCCGACGCCTGGCTGACCGTCTACATCGGCGAGCCGGATCTGGGGCGCATCCGCATCGGCCAGAAGGCCACGGTGGTCACGGACGACGGCCAGACCCGTGAAGGGCGGATCACCTTCGTGGCCTCCAAGGCGGAGTTCACGCCCCGGAACGTCCAGACCCGCGACGAGCGCGTGAAGCTCGTCTACAAGGTCAAAGTCGGACTCGACAACCGCGACGGCCTGTTCAAGCCCGGCATGCCCGCCGAGGCCCGGTTCCAGACGGCGGGAAAGGCGGCATCCAAGTGAGCGCCGACCCTATGGTCCAGGTCCAGGGCATGACCCGCCGCTATGACAAGGTCCTGGCCGCCGAGGACGTCACCTTCGAGGTCCACCGGGGCGAGATGTTCGGCCTGATCGGGCCGGACGGCGCCGGCAAGACCACCACGCTACGGGTCATCCTGGGCCTCCTCGCGCCGAACGCCGGCACCGTGCGCACCTGCGGCCTGGAGCCCGTGCGCCAGGGAGCCGAGCTGTCGAAGCGGATCGGCTATCTCTCCCAGCGCTTCTCTCTCTATGGCGACCTGACGGTGGACGAGAACATCTCCTTCTTCGCCTCCGTCCACGGCGTCAAGGGATGGAAACCGCGGCGGGACGAGTTGCTGGACCTGCTGCGCATGACCCCCTTCCGCGATCGCTTGGCGGACCGTCTCTCGGGCGGCATGAAGCAGAAGCTCGCCCTGGCCTGCACCCTCATCCACACGCCGGAGCTGCTGGTGCTGGACGAGCCCACGACCGGCGTCGATCCCGTCTCCCGCCGGGACTTCTGGAAGATCCTGGCCCAGCTCCAGAGGGACGGCCTGACGCTCCTGGTCACCACTCCCTACCTTGACGAGGCCGAGCGCTGCCAGCGCATCGCCCTCATGGACCAGGGGCGGCTGCTCACGGTGGACGCGCCCGCCCACCTCAAG
This sequence comes from uncultured Thermoanaerobaculia bacterium, assembly GCA_964245465.1. Taxonomy (GTDB): domain Bacteria; phylum Acidobacteriota; class Thermoanaerobaculia; order Multivoradales; family UBA5704; genus DATARR01. The sequence continues at coordinate 3,024 of CAXTNS010000027.1, read as the reverse complement.
CAGGAGGCCGGCGCGGCCATCGTCGAAGTCCTGGCCTGGCCCAAGCGCAAGGCGGCGGACCGTCTGCGCGAGCTGCCCGAGGTCGCGGACATCCAGTCCTTCGGAGAGCGGCTGCATGCCACACTCAAGGGGATCGGTCATCAGGAAGGGGAAGCGGCGGCCTCGCGGCTGGCTGAGGATCTCAGAGCCCACGGCGTCGAGGTGGGGTCCGCCCGCGCCGTGCTGCCGACGCTGGAGGATGTCTTCATTTCCCGAATAGAGGCGCGCATCGAGGAGAGAGCCCAATGAACGCCAGAAGGCTTGAGAGCAAGGACACCAAGGACGACAAGGACCTCAGGGACGAACAGCGCGTCCCCCGCTTGTCCGTTGCGTCCTTGCTGTCCTTGTTGTCCTTGGTGTCCCTGATTCCACCACCGCTCGCCGCACAGTCAGCGCCGATGCCCTCACCGGGGGAGGAATCCTCCGGCATCCGGCTGACCCTGGACGAAGCCCTGGAGCGCGCCCGGACGACCTCGCCGCGCCTGGAATCCCTGTCCGCTCTGGAGGAGGCCGCCGAGGCCGCCCGGCGGGGTGCACTGGCGGAACGGCTCCCCCTGGTGGACCTCGCGGCCGGCTACAACCGGAATTCGGACGTGGACGAGTTCCGCATCACCCTGCCGGGCCTGGGCACGCGGACGCTCTTCCCGAACCTCCCCAACAACTACCGTCTCCACGCCGGGGCCGCGCTGCCGCTCTATACGGGCGGGCGGGTGGAAGGTGCCATCGCCGCCGCCGGCCACCAGAGGGAGGCTGCGGCCCTGGACCGCATCGGCGCCCTGAACGACCTCCTGCTGGAGACCCGCACGGCCTACTGGGGTCTGGTCACCGCCCGCGAGAGCGAGCGGGTGTTGCGCGAGGCCGTGGCCTCCTACGAGGGGCATCTCAAGGATGCCCGGAATCGCTTCGACGTGGGCATCGCCGCCTCCAACGAGGTGCTCTCCGTGCAGGTGGAGCGCGACCGGGCCGAGCTGGCCCGCCTTCAGGCCGAGAACGCCGCGGACGTGGTGAACGCGAGCCTCGTTCGTCTTACCGGTCTCCCGCCGGGAACCCGGATCGAGCCGGTCGAGCCTGTGAACGTGACGCCGGCGAATGCTGGAGAAACCGAGGCCTTGGTGACGGCGGCCCTGGAGGCCCGGCCCGAGGTGCAGGCTCTGGAGGCCCGAGCCCGGGCCGCCCGCGTGGCGGTGGAGATCCAGCGTTCCGCCTCGCGGCCCCAGGCCAATCTCGCCGTAGGATACGACTACGCCAATCCCAATCCCCGGATCTTCCCGCAGACCGACTCGTTCCGGGGCACCTGGAGCGCCGGGGTCACCGTCTCCCTGCGAGCCTTCGACGGGGGCCGGGTCGCCGCCGCGGCGGCCCAGGCTATGGCCCAGGCCGAGGCCCTGGAGCGCCAGGTCGAGGATCTGAAGAGCCGCCTGCGCCTGGAGGTCACCTCCAGAGCCCTCGACCTCCGCACGGCCCAGGCTGCCCTCACGGTCTCGGCCCGCAACCTGGAAGCGGCGCGGGAGAACCTGCGCGTGACCCGCGACCGTTACCAGGAAGGCGTCGTCCCCTCCTCGGAGCTGCTCGACGCCGAGACGGCCCTGCTGCGGGCCGGGCTCGACCAGACCTCGGCGGCCACCCAGGTGCGGATCGCCCTCGCCAACCTTGATCGCGCGGTGGGACGGTAGAGATGGCCGGCCCTGCTCTCGAAGCCATCCATCTCGTCAAGCGCTTCGGCGACTTCACGGCGGTGGACGACGTCTCGTTCGACGTCCGCGAGGGGGAGGTCTTCGGCCTCCTGGGGAGCAACGGCGCGGGCAAGTCCACCGTCATCCGGCTCTTCTGCGCCCTGCTCAAGCCCACCTCCGGCACGGGCCGGGTGCTCGGCATCGATGTCGCGAAGGACCCCGAGGGGGTGCGCCGCCGCATCGGCTACATGACCCAGCGGTTCAGCCTCTACGACGAGCTGACCGTGCGGCAGAACCTCAACTTCTTCTCCGGCGTCTACGGCCTGCGCGGCCGGGAGAAGGCTGAACGCCTCGCCTGGGCCGTCGACATCGCGGGCCTCGGGAACAAGGAGGACCTCGTCACCCGCTCCCTCCCCGGCGGCTGGAAACAGCGCCTGGCCCTCGCCTGCGCCGTTCTCCACCGGCCGCGGCTGGTCTTCCTGGACGAGCCCACGGGCGGCGTCGATCCCATCTCCCGTCGGCGCTTCTGGGGGCTGATCGACAACATGGCGGCCGAGGGAGTGACGTTGATCGTGACCACCCATTACCTGGACGAGGCCGAGCGGTGCGACCGCATCGCCCTCTTGGACGCCGGCCGCCTCGTGGCCCTGGGCTCCGTGGCCGAGCTCAAGGAGGTCTTCGCCGGCCGCGCCGTGCTGGAAGTCGTCGCCCCCCGCTACCTCGAAGCCCAGGAGCGGCTGGAGAAGGAAGACTGGGTCTACGAGGCCTCCCTCTTCGGGGACCGGCTGCACGTGGTGGTGGCCCATGCCGAGGAGGGCGAGGAGGGCCGGCGCCGCGTCCTCGATCTCCTGGAGAAAGATGGCAACACTCCGGCGACCGCGGAAAGGATCGTCCCCTCCCTGGAAGACGTCTTCATCCACTCCATCGAAGCCCAGGGAGGCAAGCCGTGAACCTGAAGAAGGTCGCTTCCGTCGCCTGGAAGGAGCTGCTCCAGTCCGCCCGCGATCCCCTGAGCCTGGGGATGCTACTAGGCGTGCCTTGCATGATGCTCCTCCTCTACGGCTATGCCGTGAACTTCGACGTACGTCATGTGGCTCTGGCCGTCCAGGACAGCGACAAGAGCGCGGCCAGCCGGGAGCTGATCGCCTCTTTCGTCAACTCCACCTACTTCGACCTGGTGGCCGACCTGCCGGCCGGGGCGGATCTCGAAGGCGTCACCGAGCGGCGGCAGGCCCGGGCCATCCTGGTGATCCCCCAGGGGGCGGGCCGGGACCTGGCCGACGCCCGGAGCCTGGTGAGCCGATTCCGCGGT